>JACIWY010000022.1 GCA_014360745.1 Chloroflexota bacterium | reverse complement strand
CGACCGTTTGTTGCCCCGCTACAGCGCCGCCAAGACGGCGCTGCACTGGCTGGCCTGGAACGCCCTGGGGGAATTGATCTGGGGGCGGAGCGGGCGCTACATGTTGGTACAATACGACGATTTCGCCCGAGATCCGCAGGGCGTTGTGCGCGGGGCGCTGGCCATGCTGGGTGAAAGCGAAAAACCGATCTCACCGCCTTTTATCGGCTCTCACGAGGTGATCTTACACGTTAACCACACGGTGGCGGGCAACCCCGGCCGCTTTCGCGAGGGCCCGGTCAAGATCCGCCAAGACAACGAATGGGAGAAGGCGATTCGCCCGTTGGATCGTTGGACGGTGAACGTGTTGGCTTGGCCGCTGATGTGGCGCTATGGCTATCCCCGACGCGAGGGGTAGAGGTAAGAGGCGATGGTGTCTATTACCGACGATCCGCCCTTGTCCAGACAGCAGAAACGTTTTTTGCATCTCTGGCTGTTGGCGCTGATCATCGCTTTTTCGCCCTTCAAGACGGTCGGGCAGGTCTCGCCTTTTATTTTCGGGGCAGGGCTTGTTCTGTATGTGCGGCTCAAGCCGCGGCGACATCTGAAGCTGTACGGTGGGCTGGCCTTCCTGCTGGCCTTGATCGGCGCGGCGTATCAGGCGGCCCTGCCCGAATTTTGGCTGCCCAACTATGCTCTTGCCCTGGTCACCTTTTCATCGTTGCTTATCCTCCTTTACGATCTGCGCCCACTGGCCACGCCGCGGCTGTTGCAGCGCGTGGGCGCCTTGACGGCCTATATGCTTTGGGCGCAGTCGCTCTATGGGTTGGCGCAGGCGGTAGCGTTGTTCCTCCAAGTGGGGACATTGGATGGATTCACCGGAGATCGGGTGTGGGGCACGATGGCGCCCCCTCTGGACAGGACCTATCTCGGCACCGGCACCTATTTCATGATTTTGCTTTCCACCTTGCTGTTATCCTGGCTGGCCATGACGCCCGGCCTTACGCGGAGCCGAATTCTCGGCACGGCGTTGGTGGTGTTGTGTTGGCTGGCCGCCTCGCACTTGCATTCGTACGTCTATTTTGCGCTTGCCTTGGCCGGCGCGTCGCTTCTCGTCGGCGCGGTGCGGCCGTGGCGCCTGTTGCGAAGGGTTCTGGCCTGGTTCGCGTGGTTGTCGCCCGAAGTTGAGCACCAAGCCTCCTCTTTATCGGGCAATCCGGTGCATGCGCCGAGAGGGCGGCGCATGACGTACGGCCTGGCGTTATTGGCTGGCCTGGCGGCGCTCTTGTTCGTCCTGGGCCCGCGATTGCAGCCGGCTAATTTCCGGCGGCTGCCGATGCACTTGGCAAATATCTCCATCGCCCCCGATGCCAAATATTGGAAGCTGCGTGCGGTGTATAACACCCTTTTCGAGCTGCCCAAACAGGCCTGGTATCAGCCGATCATCGGCCTAGGGCCGGGGCAGTATGCCAGCAGGGCGGCGCTCATCGCCACCGGCGAGCACCTGCGCCATGTGTCGGTGCCTCTCCCCATATATAGCGGCTCTTTTATGAGGCAGTATATCGAGCCTCTGCTCAATCCTCCCGACAAATCGTCGCTGCATTTTGCCAGCTCGAGCTGGATCGCCCTCTATGGCGAGGTCGGCGCGCTGGGGGTGCTCTCGTTGTTGGCTGTGGCCTGGTTCGGCTGGCGTCGTTTCCGCCAGGGGAATGAGCAGTTTCCGCTGCTGAGCTTGTGCATGGTCACCCAAATCTTGTATCTGCTGCTGATGGGGGTGCAAAATGTGTACTGGGAGTACACCCAGGCGGTCTTTCCGGTTTTGGTGACGTTCAAGTTGTGTTACGATTTCTTGGGGCGGGAAAGGCCTTCTGGGACGAGCGCGCTCTTGGATCCACGGGGGATGTCGTGATCGTCCTTTTACTGCATAACCGGTATCAATTGCCGGGTGGTGAAGATCAGGTCTGTGCCAATGAGGGAGCACTTCTGGAGCGCCACGGCCACACCGTGATCCGCTATGTGGTGCACAATGAGGCTGTGGAGAGGATGGGCAAGCTGGAGTTGGCCATGGCCACTATTTGGAACCGGAATGCATACAGCGCCGTCCGGGCGCTTGTGCGTCGTTACCGCCCACATGTGGCGCATGTGCACAATACCCTGCCGCTCCTCTCGCCGGCGGTGTATTATGCGCTACGAGACGAAGGGGTGCCGGTGGTACAGACATTACATAACTATCGCCTGCTCTGCCCGAACGCCCTTTTTTTTCGCCAGGGGCGAGTGTGCGAGGATTGCCTGGGTAAGATGCCATGGCCGGCACTGATCCATCGCTGTTACCGACAAAGCTCGTTGGCCAGCGCCGGAGTGTGCGCTATGCTCATGACACATCGACTTTTGGGTACATGGCAACATACAGTGTCGCGTTATGTTGCGTTGACCGAATTCGCCAGACGCAAATTTATCCAAGGCGGACTACCTGCGGGTAAGATCGAGGTCAAGCCGAACTTTGTGACAGATATGGCCATGCAAAGGGACGGCGACGAGGGTGAGTTTTTCTTGTTCGTCGGGCGCCTGGATGAGGCGAAAGGGGTAACTGTGCTACTGGACGCCTGGCGCCAAATGCGTATGGCGCCACCGTTACGCATTGTGGGCGATGGGCCACTGGCAACGAAAGTTCGAGCACTGTGCGGTTTTTGTGAGAACGTCTCCTGGTGGGGCCATCGGCCCAACAGAGAGGTACGCCAGTGGATGTGTCGGGCCAAGGCGTTGATCGTGCCCTCTATAGTCTACGAGACTTTTGGGCTAACGACTATCGAAGCGTTTTGTGCCGGGTTGCCGGTGATTGCCAGTCGCCATGGAGCGGTAGCTTCGTTGCTGGAGGAGAAGCGCACCGGCTTGCTCTTCGATCCTGGAAATGCCCAAGATCTGATCCGTTGTGTAGAATGGCTGCTCGAGCACCCACAGCAACGACGAGAGATGGGGCAAGCGGCTAGACAAGAGTTCCTGGCCCAATACACCCCTGAAGCAAATTATGAGGCCCTGCTCGGCATCTATCGTCGGGCCGGCGCACTAGGTTGAGCGGAGGCGGGCATGTTGCCAAACTTTTTGGGCATCGGCGTGCCTCGGGCGGGGACGACCTGGCTGCATCAGCTGCTGGTAGATCATCCCGACGTATACGTGCCCGAGCGGCGCAAGGAGGTGCGCTTTTTTGACGAGCATTTTGAGCGCGGCGTGCGCTGGTACGAGGGCTTTTTCCCCGCCTCCGGGCAAGGGGACGTCTATCGCGCCGTGGGCGAGATCTCGCCGCAATATCTCTATGGGGCGCATGTCCCCGAGCGCATCGCCCAGGTTTGCGGTTCAATAAAGTTTATCCTCTTATTGCGCAACCCTACGGATAGGTATATTTCCCACTATTTGCATTTCTACAAAAATGGCATTTACACCGGTACCTTTGAGCAGTTTATGCAGAGCGATACGCTGGTGTTCGACAGGGGTTTGTACAGCAAATACATTGTGCGTTGGTTGGAGCTCTTTGCCCGGGAGCAATTCCTGATCTTGATCTTTGAGGAGGCGACCTGCGACGTGGAAGGCACCAAGCGATCGTTGGCCGAGTTCCTCGACGTAGACGCAGCGCGCTATCCGCCTGGGGCCGGGGAAGGGGCGGTCAACGAGAGCTATGTGCCTCGCCGACTGGGGTTGTATCGCTTGGCCTTTTTGGCCTCGCAACGTTTGCGCGAGTGGGATCTCGATTGGCTGGTGAACTGGGCCAAGGCGGTGGGGGTCAAGTCGGCGTTTGGGCGCGAGCGGGCGACGCCTACGGTGGGCGCGGAATGGCAGGCCCACCTGGACGCGCGGTATGCCGACGAGATCGGGCGCATGGAGCGGCTGCTCGGCCGTGAATTGACGGTATGGCGATGCAAGTCCGCATGATTTGTCCGGGTACCCAACCCTCGAGTGTTGGCATCTAAAGGTTGTATTTTCGGAGCAGGAGGAAGCCATGGAGCGAGTGCTTGTAACCGGCGCGGGTGGCTTTATCGGGCATCACCTGGTGAGCTATCTCAAAGAGCGAGGCTACTGGGTGCGCGGCGTGGATATCAAGCGGCCCGAATTTGTCGAGACCTCGGCCGATGAATTCGAATTGCTCGATCTGCGCCGTTGGGACAATTGCCTGCAGGCCACGCGCGGCGTGGAACAGGTGTATGCCCTGGCGGCGGATATGGGCGGCATGGGCTTTATCTCCTCGCATCACGCCGAGATCCTGCATAACAACGCGCTGATCAACCTGCACACGCTCGAAGCGGCGCGAATCAATGGCGTGAGCCGTTATTTCTACACCTCATCGGCCTGCGTGTACCCGCTCTATTTGCAAGACCGAACGGACGTCGTGCCCCTGAAAGAGGAAGACGCCTATCCGGCCCAACCGCAAGATGCCTATGGCTGGGAGAAGCTGTTCACCGAGCGGCTGTGTATGCATTACCGCGAATCCTATGGCATCGAGACGCGAATAGTGCGCTTTCACAATATCTTTGGCCCCTATGGCACCTGGGAGGGAGGGCGAGAAAAGGCGCCCGCCGCGCTGTGCCGTAAGGTGGCGGTGGCGAAACTTTCGGGCAATCCCGTCGTCGAAATATGGGGGGATGGCGAACAGACGCGTTCCTTTTGCTATATCGATGACTGCCTGACGGGGATCTATAGGCTGATGTGCTCGGACTATGCCGAGCCGCTGAACCTCGGCCAAGACCGCATGGTGACCATCAACGAGTTGGCCGACATTATCGCCCAGATCGCCGGGACGCGCATCGTCAAGAAGCATGTGCCGGGCCCCCAAGGGGTGCGTGGGCGAAATTCGGACAACACCCGGCTGCGCCAGGTGTTGGGTTGGGAGCCGGAGATCTCGTTGGAAGAGGGCCTGGCGCGCACCTACGCCTGGATCGAGGATCAGGTGCGGGCCAAATACGGGTTTTAAGCGGCTTGGCCCGTGGGGGAGCTAAAGAAAGGATGTCGGGCGCAAAGAGGGCACCGCTGGCGCGCACCAACGTGCTCGGCGTCGGCGTAAGCGCATTAAACATGGATATAGCCTTGGAAACGATCGACGCCTGGGTGCGCGAGGGCGGTCATCATTATGTTTGCGTGACCGGTGTGCATGGGGTGATGGAGAGCCAGGCCGACGCGGAGCTAAAACGTATCCACAACCGCGCCTCGATGGTAACGCCGGACGGGATGCCGCTGGTGTGGATCAGCCGGCTGCGCGGGCAGAAACATGTACGGCGAGTGTATGGGCCGGATCTGATGGCCGCCGTGTGCGCGCACTCGGTGGGGCGCGGCTATCGCCACTTTTTGTACGGAGGCGCCGAGGGGGTGCCGGAGCGGTTGAAGGAACGGCTGGAGGCGCGCTACCCGGGTTTGCAGGTCGTGGGCACCTACTCGCCGCCCTTTCGACCGTTGACCGAGGAGGAGCAAGGGGAGGTGATCCGCCGGATCGATGAGTCGGGCGCGGACATCGTCTGGGTAGGGCTGAGCACCCCCAAGCAGGAACGTTGGATGGCGATGATGTACCGGCGGCTCAAAGCGCCGGTGCTCATCGGCGTTGGCGCGGCGTTCGACTTTCACGCCGGCCTCAAAAAACAGGCGCCCCGTTGGATGCAACGTAGTGGGTTGGAGTGGCTCTTTCGGTTGTTGACGGAACCACGGCGCTTGTGGCGACGGTATCTGATCAACAACCCCAAGTTTGTCTGGCTATACTTTCTCCAGACGCTTGGGCTCAAATCGTTCGATCTATTGCCATAATAATGGGGAACGGACGGGCCTTTGAGAGGCTTGCGCCACCGGTGTCTGCGGGAGACGGACGTTGAAACGCTATAGCGTCGATTTCGCCGTTCTGGCCATCGTGGTCGATTTTCTGTGCACGATACTGGGCCTGGGGTTGACATCGCTATTCGGCCAGGCCTGGCTCCGGCTGGTATGGCCGCGCGGCTGGTTCTATGAGCAAGGCCGTTTCATCACGCCCCTTTACTGGCCGTTGATCGGCTTATTATGGTTGGTGGTTTTTATCTTTGGCTCGGTATACGATCCACGGCGCATTTATCGCGCTGTAGACGAATTCCAGCGCGTGGCCGTGGCCGTGTTGTTCGCCGATCTGATGTTGGCCGGGCTCTTGTACCTCACGCAACGCGAGCTATCGCGTTGGTTGTTCGCCCTCTTTTTGCTTATCAACTGGATTTTGCTGCTGGGTTGGCGGATCATTGCCCGGCTGGTACGGCGGTCGGTGGCGGCCAGGATAACTCGGCCCCGGCGCGTATTGGTGGTAGGTGCGGGCAAGGTGGGGCAGCAGGTGGCCGAGGCCTTGAAAAAAGACGAGTGGGGCGGGCTCGAGTTCGTAGGCTTTGTGGACGATGACGACGGCAAACGCGAGTCGGCGCTGCCCGTTCTGGGCACGTTGGACGACGCGGAGCGGCTCGTTCGCGAATGCGAGATCGACGAGGTAGTCATCGCTTTGCCCTCGCGTGCCTGGCAACGGATGAATCAGCTTGTGTCGGCGCTTCATGCCTACCCCGTGCATATTCATGTGATCCCAGATTATTTCGCCATCACCCTATGGCGCGCCTCGGTCGAAGATTTCGCCGGCATCCCGATGATCGATGTGCGCGCACCGGCGCTCAACGAGTATCAACGCCTGGTCAAGCGGATATTCGACCTATGTATCGGCAGCGTAGCCTTGTTGCTCTCTCTGCCGATCATGGCTCTCATCGCCCTGGCCATCAAGTTGGATTCGCCGGGCCCGATCCTTTACAAGCCGGAGCGAGTGGGCGAGAATGGGCGCTTGTTCCGCATGTATAAATTCCGCTCCATGATCGTGGGGGCCGACGATATGGCGGCGGAAATGATCCGCCCCCGAGAGGACGGGACGATTTCCTACAAGCGTAGGGATGATCCGCGGGTCACTCGCGTGGGTAAGTTCATCCGCCGCACCAGTCTGGACGAGCTCCCCCAGCTCTTTAACGTGCTCAAAGGGGAGATGAGCCTGGTAGGCCCGCGCCCCGAGATGCCCTGGATGGTGGAACGTTATGAGGCTTGGCAGCGCAAGCGTTTCGCCGCGCCCCAGGGGATGACCGGTTGGTGGCAGATCAACGGGCGCAGCGACAAGGAAATGTATCTGCACACCGACGAGGACCTCTATTACCTGCAAAATTACTCTCTCAGCCTGGACCTGCTCATCCTGCTGCGGACATTGCTGGTGGTGCTCAAAGGCAGGGGCGCTTACTGAACGGCGTCAGAATCCCCAAGGGGGCGCGAACGGCCGCGCGCCGTTTCTTGATCGGCCAAGCCGATCGCTAATCCCAACACGATCCACATGAGCCAGGCGGCTTTGTTGCCCCACACCGCCGCGTCCAGCAAGCCATGGGTGCACATGCCGGCCAACGAAGCCACACAGGCTGCCGCCAGATGGCGATGCTCAGAGAGAGTGCGTGGCCGGTTGCTCAGGGCGCGCAGACTGTGCGCCCAGGCCAGGCCCAGGATGATGAGAAAGCCGATCGATCCCCCGAGGCCCAAATCCAGCAAAATCTGTAGATAAAGATTATGGACATGGCCGGCGGCCTCGCCCAAGGGGAGCGGGTAAAGCACCGTTTGCACCGCATGGAACTGGCCAAAGCCGATGCCGGTCAGGGACATATCTTCGGCCATGCGCCAGCCCACGGCCCATATCTGCCGACGCCAGGCCAACCCTTGGGCGGGATCCGCCGAGACGAGAGCGTCGCCGAACTGCGATCCGCCCAAAATGGCGTAGGCAGCTATCCCGCCGATGCAAAGCAGGGGCCCAAAGAGGAGGAGAAGGCGAGGCTTGAGCGATGCGCTCAAGACGAGGCCGGCGACGATCAGGCCCAGATAAGCGCCACGAGATTGGGTCAAGATGAGCACGGCGGCCATGATCGACGCGGCGCCGAGATACAACGCTCGTCGAACCCTATCGAGGTGTGGAGGCAGAGGGCCAGGGGCAAGGCCGGGCACGAGGACGAAAGGGAAAAGGAGCAAGATCGCGCCGGCGACGACGTTCGGATGAAACGTATCCGGCAGGCGCTCGAGACGCACGCCAAGCACGGACTGAAGGGCGAGGAGCATGCGCTGGAGGCTGGGGAAAAGGACGGTGGGCTTGGCCAACATCCCCACAAAGCCGAGCGCGGCAATGCCTACCCCAAGGAGCGCCAACGTGTCCGTCGCACGCCGGGGGGAGGGCCGAGCGGCGGGCCGGAAAACGAGCAGGGCCAAGAGGGCGAGCCCTAAAAGCAGCGGCATCGCGGCCGACGCGGAGCGGCTCGGAAAAGGCGAGGCCAAGATGCCGATGAGGAGGCTGCCCATCAGCATGACGAGGGCAACGGCGACGGGCCAAAGCCGAAAAATAGCCGGTGGCGATGGTTCGCGCATGGCGAGGCTTTCGGCGGTGCAGGGCTAGCCGGAGGCCGTGGCTTGCCGGCGTTGGTTGCGGTAGAGCTCGATGCCGCCGGCCAGAACGGCGCTGGCCGCGACGCCCAGCAGCACGGCCAAGGCCAGGGGGCGCGTAGTGTCAGGGCGTTGGCGGCGCACAACGGGCACCGCGCTGGCGAGGCGCACTTGAGCCCCCGATGTACGGCTGGCGAGGGAGAGCTCGGCCTCTTTGCGCAGCAAATTGTCCAGGGTCTCTTGGGCCAGGTCGCGCCGGGTTTCGAGTTCGTGTAAGGCAAATTCCTGGCCGGCCCGCTCGGCGCGCAGTGTGCCGGCACGAGCCTCAAGCTTGGCGAGGGCCTGCGGAGAGCCGATCAAGAAACCAGGGCTCTCTGCCACGCCTGTAGAAGAGCCCGTCTCGCCCCCTTCGGCGAGGCGGGCGAGAAGTTGCTGCGTCTCTTGGGCCATCTGCGCGTAGCGCGTTTCCAATACCTCGATCAAAGCCTGGAGATCGCGTTTCATCCGCTCGGCCGAGAGGCCCTGAGCGCCCGGTTGCGTCTGTAGGTTCATGGTCACCGGCGAGGGCGAGCCACCCACGTTCAATAGCACCTGCGAGGAGAGGATGCCCGTGCCCTTGGCGCTGCTCCCGGCCTTGTCGTAGGTCGTCGAGCCGATGGGCGTGTTTTCGCCCACCATGGAGGGCAATGCGGAGTAGGCCTGGGTTTTGAGCCAGAGAAGCGCCGGTTCCGCCGTCGCTGCCGCGTCCTCGCCGCCCGTTTCGAGCTGGGCATAGAGATCCCGGGCTTGTTCCAACCAGACCTGGAGGCGAAGAGCTTGCTCCGCCCGCCGCTGCAGGTCAAGCTCTCGTGCGCGGCGCACTTGGTCGATGGCACTTTGGACCTCTTGCAGTTGGGTGTTCAACGCCTCCAGGCGGCCGCCTTGCAAGAACTCTTCGTAGGCGCGTTGTTGGGCGTCGAGCGCCTCTTGCGCATTTTGAATCTCTGCCCGGATGGCCTCGGCGTTCTCGCCGCCCACGCTGCCATAGATTTGATTGATAAAGCGCACGTAATGCCGTCCCCAAGCCTCGGCCACCATGGTTACCACGTCGCGGTCTCGGCCGGTGACCTTGATCTCGATCACATCGCTCTTGGCGAGCAGGGCGCCCGAGACCATATTCACAAGCCGCCCCGGCTCACGATACCCGTTGGGGAGCGTATTGCCCAGTTCAGCGATGACCGCTTGAGCGATAGCGGGGCTAGAGGCCAACTCGGTGTAAGAGGCCAGCCGTTGGGCGCGTGCCTCGCGTGCAGAGGCCGAATCGGGAATTGTGGCGATGGCGGTATCGAAGGAGACCTGGGTCGTCTCGCCGGTGATGGCGACGAGGATGCGCGCTTGATGCTGCTCCGGCGCGGCCTTTAGCCAAAGCAGAGTAATGCCGACGGCGACGGCCACACAAAGAAGGAGGAGCCACCAATAACGCAGAGCTTGGTCCACGTAACGGACGATATCGAGTTCGTCTTCCATGTTCTCACCCGGGGCGCGACGTTGAATCGATGACCACGACGCGCCCCATTTTACTCTCTGCGCCGGGAAACTCCAAAGAAAAGAGAAGGGAGAAGGATATCATTTGAGGGGCACGTATCTCTCGATTTTGGGCGGCCGAGCCGTATCTAAACCCTTGGACGGACGTCATCATCCGTAAAGGCGACGTGAAAAAGTGTGCCCATGGTTTGAAATGGCCTGCTCCTTTCCCGATGAGCGAACCCGAGAAACTTTCAAAACCGAGTGAGGGGTTTGCCTTTTGTCCCGACTGTGGTAACATGCGCTGCGCTTAGGTGCCCTGCACTTGTGCCCGGCACTTTCCAAATGCCGGGCACCTAATGGCCCTTATCTTCAGAGGAGCGTGCAGATGAACACGATATCTGTCTCCACTCGACGTTTTTCCAGGTTATCGCCTGCCATCGTGGTGGCCACCATCGCGACGTTGTGTCTGGCCGGCTTGTTGTATGCTGCGTCCTTGGCCGCAGACACGGTCCCCGGCGCCCAAGCCGGGCCCGAAGAGGCCGTTCCGCAGAACGTCGGGGGGCCGGGGTTGGCCGGCAGCGTGACGGTGTCAGTCTCGCCGGGCAGCAAAACGGTGAACGACGGCGCGACCTTCTCGATCAGCGTGGTATGCAACGCGGGTTCCTCGCGCGTGGACGCTGCCGAGGTACACCTGTCGTTCGACAAGAACTATTTGTCAGTGCAGGGGATCACGTATGGGGCGGCGCTCAACTTCCAGATGCCCGGGACGGGGTACGATAACAACACGGGAACGGTGAACTATATCGCCGCCCGGCTGACCGATCCGGCTTCTACGGTGAGCGGATCCTTCGAGCTTTTTAGGCTGACCTTTCTGGCCAAGCAGCCGGTGGCCTCTACCCCTCTCACCTTGAGCGGCGTGCATGTGCTGCTGGCGGGAAATGCCCACACCGTGACCATCAACTCCGGCACCGTCACCATCCTGGCGGACACCGACACGCCGACGCCCAGCAATACGCCCATCGCCACGCAGGTGCCCCAGCCGACGCGCACCAACACCCCCCCGGCCGGCGTTCTGGAGCTTGTGCTCCAACAAGGTTTGAACGGCTATACCGGCTTTGAGGATACGTTCATCAGCGACTGGGAACCAACGACGAACTATTACCTGGCCTGGAACGTAGAGCTGCGCTCGCCGCACATCAAACGCACGCTGATCAAGGCCGATCTGAGCAGCCTGCCGCCCGGGACGGTGATCGAAGAGGCGATCTTGACCCTCTTCTCCAGCGAGGATAGCCCCTTGCCGGTCCAAGCTCAGGTGTTCAAGATGTTGCGTTTTTGGGAAGGGAAGGAGGTCACCTGGCAGCGGCCCCAGCTGGGCGCGGTATGGAGCGAGCCGGGCGCCAACGGCGTGGGCAGCGACCGGGCGGGCGTGCCGGAATATCAGCGGCAGATCTTCCCGACGGTGGGCAGCTATGAATTCTATCCCTTTGACTTTGACGTGACTGCCCTGGTGCAGGATTGGGTGAACAACCCGCTGACCAACCAGGGGCTGATGATCACCAGCGACACGTTGACCGCCTCGGAGTTCGCCTTCCGCTCGTCCGAATACAACGATATCCGTTATCGGCCCAAACTGACGATCCGCTATCGCCAAGGCCCCACCTTTACGCCCACGCCGACGGTCACGGGCACCCTCACCGATACACCGACGCCCTCGGTCACGCCGACGGCCACAGAGACGCCCCCGGCCGCCAAGTTGTACGGCTGGGCCTTTGAAGACATCGACCGCAACGGCAGCCCGGGGGCCGGCGAGAGGATGGTGCAAGGCGTGGTGTTGAGCCTGCGACGCAGCGGCGATCCCCAGTTCAGCCGGACGCAAACCACGGGGCCCGATGGATATTATGAGTTCGGCGGCCTCGATGGAGGGCAATATCAGTTGACGGTGGATAATGTGCCGCCTCCCTACAAGCTCCTCGGCAGCCCGCTCTATGTCGTGGTTTTGGTCATGGGCAGCGAGGCCGAGATCGATATCCCGCTGGAGCGCGGGTCAACGGTGGCGCTGCCACTGATCTTTCAGGAGTGAAACGGCCAAGAGAATAAGCTCAAGCGCCATAACCTACAGGCCTGGCGGCCAAGTCCCGCCAGGCCTGTCTTGATGGCAGAAAGGGGGCGCAGAGCTCCTGCTCCGCATTTTACCTTCAGCCCAGGACGGCGATCCGATACAGGCGTACACTTGCCTCCCCATGGGTGGCCCAGACATGCAAACGGAGCCTGCCGGTGGTCACAGGGGCAAAGCGGTGCACGCGGAAACGATGATAGTTGCACATCTCGGCGACGACCTGTCGCCACTCGTTCCCCTCCTCGACCTCGACGGTGTACCCTTGGACCAGATGATCGACGACGCGCCGCCCCGATTCCCAAGGGGTGTCGTGGCGATAGCGCGTGAGGTTGTCCCAAGTAAGGCTGACGGTGTCAAAGGTGACCAGACGCGGCCAGGAGAGCTCCAGGGTTTGGGGCAAGCCGTCGCGCGGATCCGAGATCCACATGTTGGTCGGGCCGTGGCTGAAACGGCGATGATACCCGTTGACGGCATTGACGGCATCGCCCAGGTGCGGCTCGGGCACAAGCCGCATGGCGATCATGGCCCCCAGGCGATGCCAAACGCCCTCGTCGGCGGACCACTCGACCCCCTCGGCGATCTCCCAACGACGGGCGGCAAAGGCGATCTCTATCCCAGGGTTGCGCTCCAGCGCGGCTATGAGCCGATCGGCGTCGCTGGTCGGGTCTTTGGCCCCCAGAGGGATGGGCACATCCGCCTTTAGGGTGAGCCAACCCTCAAAGCGCGGCGGCACGCGACCGTTTACCCCGCCACAACGCTCGAAAGCCTCGCCGGCCAAGTCATCCCAACCGCTAGCGTGGAATTCAGCCCAGGTTCGCCAACGTCTGCGGCGGTGCGCGCGATGGATGTCCAGATGGAGTGATTGAGATTGGGGCATGGGGTTGCGCACATACACCTCGACCGCCTCCAGGGTCTCGGGCCAATCCCAAAGGATGTTGCCGGCCGAGCGCAGCAAGGGGACGAGTTGATCGGGGGTCTGCTCGTTAAAGCGCAGCTCGCTGCTGGCGCGCACCTGAGCCTGGGGGGCCAGATCGCGCTCGTCCACCACAGGCCGCCCGAGGAGGGTGGCATCGGCCTGCAACAAGCGGCGTTGCAGCTCGTCGAGGTAGAGCTCATAGACCTGGCGCGGCGTGCAACCGCGCTCGCAACAGATGGCCGCGGCCATGCCCACAGCTTGCCCGACGGCGCCGCCGGTGCGCATCAGGCGCGTCGAAGAATGGGCCAGATGGGTGGCGCTCAACAGGCGGCCGGCGAGGAGCAGGTTCTCGACATTGCGCGAATAGCAGGCCCGATAGGGGATGCCGTACATTGGAGGGATGCTGTGGCCCACGATATTGGCCGTCTCGCCGAGGGGTTGATGGTCGTCTAAATCGTGACCACCGTAGGCGATATCGTCGGGAAAGCGCCGCCCGGCTTCCAGGTCGGTCTGGGTGAGGATAACGTCGCCCAAGAAGCGCCGGCTTTCGCGCTTGCCCGCCTTGGGGCTGACCCAGATCAGGTCCCAATAGAGGGCCGCCTCGCGGTGTGGGCCGTTCTTGATATGATCCCACTCGGCCCACAGTTGTTTGAGCAAGAGCTCATAGATTTGGGCGTCGTCGCGGATGGTATCGAGGTGTCCGCCCGTCTCGGTGATATAGAGGAAAAAGAGCTCCCCCTCCCAGGTATAGCCGTGATGGATGTGCTCCACAAAAGAGGAGAGCGAATCCTGCCAGACCCTGGGGCGATAGGGAGGGGTGCCCGGCGGGGCTTGAAAAAAGACCGGGCGATGGCTGCGTTGGGCCAAGGCCACTAGGCTGGTGCCCTGGGTATAAAGGGTGCGTTGAGCGGGGGCAGAGCGCTCGCCGAACTCGTCGCGCCCCTCGCTGCCCATGTCGAAATCGGCGCCGGCCAGGGCGCCGATATGGCCATCGCCGGAGGCTTCGATGACGACATGTTTAGCCTCGACATAAACGGGACGAAAGGCGGCCAGGTCCTCGGCCAAGACGCCGACGATGCGCGTGGCGCGCCCCTCTTGGGGCGGCGAGAGGACGGGCTCGCGGGCGTAATGGCGCTTGAGCACGCGCACGCCCGCTTGCTCCAGGGCAGTTTGCACCACGGCCTCGTTGCGGCGCGAGATGTTGTAGGGCATGGTGCCCGGCGTAATGTGGGTAAAGGCATCTTGCCAGGCCGCTTCCTCTTGGAGCTCTTGGATCAGCCCGGTCTCGGTGCCAAAGGCATTGTAGCGGTCGGCGCCGGTGATACCCACGCCGAGGTTGGGCCCCGAATTGCCGCCCAATACCTCGTCCTTTTCCAAGAGCACTACGTCGCAGCCGCAACGGCCGGCCTGGATGGCGGCGCAGTAGCCGGATACGCCGGAGCCGATGACGAGCACATCGCAGGCATAGGTGATTTTTTGAGGCAATCTAGAGTGTAGCATGTTGATTCCCCCACCTTGGAGATAACAACCTCAAGATGCTGGGGCACTTTGACCCGGCGGCACTTCGCTGCCCGGTACTTGGTGCATCAGCGTGAACAAGGTGACCTCCGGCCGACAACCAAAGCGAACCGGCGGATTGTTCACCCCAATACCGCGATTCGTATACAGCCATAATCCTCCCGATCCCGACGTCAGGCGATAGAGCCCCTGATCGTACTTGCGGGCCATAAAGGGTAGGAGCAGGGCGCCGACGCCGGGTAGCCGCACTTGGCCGCCATGGCTATGCCCAGAAAGCTGCAAGTGCACCCGGCCATCGCGAACGGTTTCGTCGGCCAGGTCGGGCTCATGGGCCATGAGCAGCGTCACGGCATCGGCAGGGCGCCCGGCCAACGCGAGGGACAGGTCGGGGTGGCCGCTCCAGCCGTCGTCCAAACCCGCTACATAGAGGGAGGCGCCCCCCACGCCGAGATGCAAACCCCTATTGATCAGGGTGGGGATCGAGAAACGGGCCAGCCCCGCCATGACCGGCGCGGGGTCTAGCCACATCTCGTGGTTGCCCAGAACGGCATAGATGCCGAGGCGCGGGTTCAATTGGGCCAGGACGGGGGCTAGATCGTCGATAGCTTCGGCGCTTTTGAGGACAAAATCGCCGGTCAACGCCACCAAGTCCGGCCGCTGGGCGGCAGCCAAAGACACCGCCTGGCGTGCCAAATCAAGATCGGTATAAGGATAGAGGTGGATATCGCTCAACTGGACGATGCGCAAACCTTCCAGCGCTTCCGGCAGATGGGGAATGGGGATGCGGACCCGTTCGACCTGAAGCCAGCGGGGTTCTATATGGCTGATATAGCCATAGCCGGCTGCCGCTGCGGCAGCCGAGGCGATCACGCCTCCGGCCAGCGCCTTGAGCATACGTCGGCGAGAGAGCCGGCGATGGGCAAAACGCGGATCGAAACGTCGGGTGCCAAAGGTTTGTTCTGCGCGCATGTCTTGCCTCGCCCTGGAATAAGCCTATTATAGCGCCAATTGCCGGCAGCGGCCAGAGCTATGGCGCTCATGTCCAACAGGGGCGTGGGGCCCCTGCCTCGCAGGATCGGCGGGCGAGATGCCCGCTCCCCCTCGAAAGCGGCGACCTATGAACCCCACAAGGAGCTTGCCGGACGATATGGGCTGGGCTACACTTGGGGCCAATAGGATTGTCGTAAGGATACATTATTTCAGGCCATTCCGGCGAGGAGGTGCTCGGCCATGTCCACTCGGCAGGCGCTCATCCCCTTTGCTTTCACGCAGATCACTTTGCTACCAGGGGAGCTTTTTCAGCACCAGGCGGCCAATCGGCGCTACTTGATGAGCCTGGAGAACGACAAACTGTTACAGAACCATCTGCTTGAGGCGGGTCTCAAACAGCTGATCGTCGAACGGGGGCGGCAGACGTTCTCGGACGCACATTGGGGCTGGGAATCGCCCAGTTGCCAGCTTCGCGGCCACTTTTTGGGGCATTGGCTTTCGGCGGCGGCCCGTCTCTACGCGCTGACCGATGACACCGAGATCGGGGCCAAGGCCCGTGCCATCGTCGCCGAGCTGGCCCGCTGCCAGCGAGAGAACGGCGGCGAATGGGCGGGATCGATCCCGCCCACCTATCTGGATTGGATCGCGCGTGGCAAGGCGGTTTGGGCACCACATTATACCTTGCACAAAACGCTGATGGGCCTGTACGAGATGTACCATTATGCCGGCAGCGAGCAGGCGCTGGACATATTGACGCGCTGGGCGGCCTGGTTCCATCGCTGGACGGCGCAGTTTTCGCGCCGGCAGATGGACGACATCCTGGATGTCGAGACCGGCGGGATGCTCGAGGTGTGGGCCGATCTATACGGGGTTACCGGCCGCGACGAGCATCTAGAGCTGATCCAACGTTATGACCGGCCGCGCCTTTTCGAGCCGTTGTTGGCCGGCGAGGATGTGCTCACCAACCGCCACGCGAACACGACGATCCCCGAAGCGCAGGGCGCGGCGCGGGCCTGGGAGGTCACCGGCGAGGAGCGTTGGCGGCGCATCGCCGAGGCCTATTGGCGACTGGCGGTGGAGGAACGGGGCACTTTTTGCACCGGCGGGCAGACGAGCGGCGAGATCTGGACGCCGCCGCAGACGCTGGCGCCGCGCCTGGGCGACAAGACCCAGGAGCACTGTGTCGTCTACAACATGATGCGCCTGGCCGAGTATCTTTACCGTTGGAGCGGCGACACGCGCTATGCCGATTATTGGGAGCGCAATCTGATCAACGGCATCCTGGCCCAGCACCATCCGGAGACGGGGATGGTGGCCTATTGGCTGCCTTTGGCGCCGGGCTCGGTGAAGCGTTGGAGCACGCCACGGCACAGCTTCTGGTGCTGTTTGGGCACGGCCGTGCAGGCGAACGCCTGGCACGGGCTGCACGCGCTCTATGAAGACAGCGAGGGCCTGGTGGTGGCCCAGTATTTGCCCGTCGAGTTGCATTGGCAGCATTCGGGCGGGCCGGTGACCGTGCGGCTGGCGCTTGATCCGCAGACCGATGCCGCGCACCGCCCGACGGCGCTGCTGGCCGAGCTGCGCATAGAATGCCGGCAAGCGACAGCTTTTACTATCAAGCTGCGCGTGCCCTGGTGGGTGCAGGGCGAAGCGCAGTTGAAGATCAATGGCGAGCCCCAGCCACGTATGCAGCGCGATGGCGGATACCTGGTGGTGCGCAGGCTCTGGCAGCGGGACACGTTGCGTTTGGAGTTGCCGCGAACGCTCACCATCTGCCCCTTGCCCGATCGGCCCAACATGGTGGCTTTTATGGATGGGCCAACGGTGTTGGCCGGATTATGTCAGGAGGAGCGCGCCCTCTACGGGCGGCTGACGGCGCCGGCGCAGATGTTGGCGCCGGACGATACCCGCCAATGGAGCACGTGGAAGTGGGGCTATCGCAGCTTGAACCAGCCTCGGGGGCTGCGCTTTTTGCCGTTAAAGGACATCCTCGATGAACCCTATACCGTGTATTTCCCCTTTCAACCGCCTGAGCCGGAGGTCGGTTCCTGATGGGCTTGTCTCATGAGGGGAAGAAAGACGCGGCTAGGCCCGAGCCGGCCATAATCTATACCGTCGGGCGCAGCAACCATGAGATCGAGCCTCTGTTGGCTTTGTTGCGTCGCCACGGGGTGACGCTGTGCGAATGACCGACGGCCCCCTCTGCCCGCGTTGTGGCCGCCCACGCTTGATCCGCCGCCACGAGGCACTTGAAGCGCCACACCTCGGTGAGCTGCCGTTGGGGGCCTACCTCCGCTGGCGCCTGGCCGGCCGGGGCGCGCAGGTGCTGCGCCATCGCTATCATTGCGAGCTGTGCGGCCACGACTGGGCTGTGTATGAAATAAGAACAACAACCGCAAGATGAAGAGGAGGACATGTTGAAGCAGTACTGCGTGACGACGGCGATGGGCAAGCGCTTGATCGGCAAGGGGATGGCGGCGCATCCAGACGTGCGCCGGGCCTTGGCGGGCGGCATGTTGGTGATCATCGCCGGGACGACGAACGGCTATGTGGCCGAAGAGGTGTTGGGCGCCATCGGGCAGGCGGAGGGCTTTACGCGACTAGGCTTTTGCCGCGGGCTGACGGTGGCGCCGGGGGCCAAACGTTCCTCGGCGCCCTTCCCGGGGGATGTGGTCATCCGGCGGGGGCAATGGGAGCGGGGCAAGACGATCTATGACGTGGTCGACGAATTGCGCGCGGGCGATGTGGTGCTCAAGGGGGCCAACGCCTTTGACGCGCGCGGCCAGCCCGCCGTGCAGATTGGGCACACCCAGGGCGGGACGGTCCTCGAAGCGGTCAGAGCCGTCATCGGGCGGCGCGCGCAGCTCATCGTGCCGGTGGGGTTGGAAAAGCGCGTGTTTGGCGACATCGTAGAATTGTCGATGCGCTGCAACGCGGCGGACGCCCAGGGTGTACGCATGTTCCCCTTCCCGGGCCGGATATTCACCGAGCTCGATGCCATCAAGTTGCTCACCGGCGCCGATGCCATGCAGTTGGCGGCCGGGGGCATTTGGGGCGCGGAGGGTTCGGCCTGGTTGGGCATCGAGGGCAGCGCAGAGCAGTTGGCCGCGGCCGACACGCTGATCCGCTCGCTGGAGGGAGAGCTGCCGTGTCGGGTGTGAAAAGCCGCCCTCCCACGGGAGGGCGGCTTTTGATTAAAGGGTGTCCAAACCCTTGAGATAATGGTGCGCCCAGCGCAGCTTGTCCTCTTGGTGGGCTTCTATCTGTTCGTGGTTGTGGAAGGGGTAGACCTTGATCTCCTTGGGCGCTTTGATCTTGTTATACACGGCGAACACCGAGGAGGGAGGGCAGATGTCATCCACCAGGCCGACGCTCATGAGCACCGGGCAGCTGATGCGATCGGCGAGATTCAGGTTGTCCACGTAGCTGAGGGTGCGCCATACCTGGGCCTCGCGCTTGGGCCAAAGCTTGATGTAG
>JACIWY010000219.1 GCA_014360745.1 Chloroflexota bacterium | reverse complement strand
GGTTTGGTGCATAATATATAGAACGAAAATTCGTTAACGAAAGAAATGAGGTTACCCATGAGCAAGAAAGCGTTTGCCCTGATTGCCGGAGGGGGGTGTCTATTGGTTCTGATCCTTGTCTTGGGGGTGGTGGCCCTTTTTCTGTATATGGGTTCTGCCCCTAGACAAGCTTTGGCGCCCGCGACGGTCGTGGTTGAACCCACCCTGTTGCCCGGGGCCCGGGCCACGCAGGTGGTTGTGCCCACCCTAACCCCTGGCCCTCCCATTGTACCTACTTTAACGGGCGAAAGAGCGTCGCAGGGCGTCGATCTGGGGCCGTTGGTCGATCTATATCATCGGGTGAATCCAGGCGTGGTGCACATTCAGGTGTTTGTCCAGCAATTTGGGCAACAGGCAGAGGGCGCGGGCTCGGGCTTTGTGCTGGACAATCAGGGGCACATTGTGACAAACAATCACGTAGTTGCCGAGGCAACCCAAATCTTTGTCGTCTTTTATAACGGCTTTCAGGCTCGGGCGGAGATCGTTGGTCGTGATGCCGACAGCGACCTGGCGGTCATTCGCGTGGATACTTTGCCGGAGGGCGCTCATCCGTTGCCCTTGGGCGATTCGGATAGGGTGGAGCCGGGGCAAGCGGTCATCGCTATTGGCAGCCCGTTCGGCCTGGGCAGTAGCATGACCTTTGGCATCGTGAGCGCCGTAGGGCGCACCATTCCTTCAGGCGCGACTGCTTTTAGCATCCCCCAGGCAATTCAAACCGATGCGGCCATCAACCCCGGCAACTCGGGCGGGCCTTTGATTAACATGCAGGGCGAGGTAATCGGGGTAAACGCGCAGATCGCCACCGGAGGCGTGCGAGCTAACGCCGGCGTGGGCTTTGCCATTCCGGTGAACGTTGTGCGCCGCGTGGCGCCGGTTCTGATCCGCACGGGGTCGTTCCGATGGCCGTGGCTGGGCGTTCAAGGGACAAGCGTCAATTTGCTCATCCAGCAGGCGAATGGGCTGGATACTCAGCAAGGAGCTTATATCGACGCCGTCGTCCGCGGGGGCCCGGCGGCCCAAGCTGGGTTGCAGGGCAGCACGGGGACGCGCACTATCGAAGGGATCGAAGTGCCGGTAGGTGGCGATGTGATTTTGGAGATCGACGGAAACCCGGTCCAAGATTTCGCCGACCTGCTGAGCGACGTCAGTGCGCATAACCCTGGTGATAGGGTTACCTTGACCGTGTTGCGCAATGGGCGCACTCGGCAGGTGACGGTTCAGCTTGAGGTGCGTCCTAGCTCGTGACATTCTGCAAGTAGCTGCTCGATGCGCGGCAACACAGCGCTATGTTGCTGCGCATCGATTTTTCTCGCCTCTATAAAGGCTGTGGTATAGTATGGGGTGGTCGATAGATCATGGCTATATGGAGGCGATCGATATATGCCCGGTTCGGATAGGCTGGCGAGGGAGCGCGTTCGGGCTGGCGCGAACCCTCGCCGGATGAAGGAGCGTAATGGTCAGCCTGTTCTGATATATAGCCCACGATTTGTTTCCTCGTTGCGCGACGCGCTTTTCCTGCTCGTTATGATCGCCCTCTTGGGCTGTTGGTATCTTCTCAGCCGCTGGTACGCTCTCTCTGACTATGTGCAGGTGCGTTTTTTTGCCCTAGATAAACTTGAGGGAGGGATCCATTCTGCGCGCTTGCAGGCCACTTTGGGGCTGGTCGTGGCCATCTCGCTGTTATACTGGGTGGGGTGGAGGTTGTTGCGTGGTAAAAGGCCTGCACCGATTGTGCGTGGCGCGGTGATCATCGGAGGGCTGGCGATGATGGCGCTGGCCGCGTATACCTATCCGGTGACGACGCATGACATTTTTAACTATGTCTTGCACGCCAAGCAAGCCTATTTCTATCGCCAGAACCCCTACCTGGTTCCCTTTGAGGTACACTGGCAGGACCCCTTTTGCCGTTATGGATTCTTCCAGCATGTCCCCCTGGGTTATGGGCCAGCCTGGCTGGCATTTGCCGCGATCCCTGCGGCTTTGACGTCGTTCACAGACCTTTTGGCGGCGGTGTTGGCTTTTAAGTGGCTAAATGTGTTTTTGTTGTTAATAACTGCCTGGACAATCGTCCTTTTAAGAGGCCGAGCGACCCTTTGGTCCGATCTGTTTTTGTTCATGGCCAACCCCTTATTGCTTTTTGACGGATTGGTGAACGGCCATAACGATGTGTTTAGCATGGCGCCATTGATGTTGGCTTGGCTGGCGGTGCGTAGGCGTTCATGGTTGGCAGTGCCGCTTGTCGTCGTGGCGGGCCTGGTCAAGTTCTTTTTGCTGCCTGTCCTACCCTTGGTGTTGATCGTCATGTGGCTTCGGCGTTGGCCCAGGCGCCTCTTGATCTATGGGCTGTTGGCAGGCGCGTTGGTTTTTCTGTTGTTGGTGGCCCCTTGGTGGGCCGGGGGGCGTATGCTGGCCGGGCTGCGCGAGGGAATGAACACTTACGCCAGCATCGATTCGACCTCCCTCTTTTCCCTACTGCGCGAACATTTGCGCGATACGGGGGCGCCGGGCGGGTTGCAGGCGTTGGTGTGGCCGTTGTTCGCGGGGCTGTATAGCGTGATTGCCGCGGCCATCATGCGCGCTCACCATGCCGAATGGCCCTTGGAACAAAGCGCGGTGCCGTTGACGCTTGCCTTTATCCTGCTGGTGAGCCTGCATTTCCCCTGGTATATGTTGCCGGTTATCGCCCTTCTCGTGGTGGAACAGAGCAAAAGGGGGATGCTCTTCCTTTTTGTCTACAGCGGGCTGGCTCTGGTTTACCATGTAGGCTCGGTGTGGCTATGGTTCGGTTTTGGGCTATCACCAGGGCAGGTGCATTTGGCCCAAGCCGGGCTTTTGACCGTGCCCGCGCTCATAGATCTGGGCGCTCGT
The DNA here is from genome assembly GCA_014360745.1 of Chloroflexota bacterium. GTDB lineage: Bacteria > Chloroflexota > Anaerolineae > UBA1429 > UBA1429 > JACIWY01. The sequence continues at coordinate 3,466 of JACIWY010000219.1, read as the reverse complement.
CTTGCGGAGCTGTGGGCCGGCCATATGCGGACAGTCTCGGGCCGTCGCCCATGGCGCCGGGGCGGGTGGGTTGGCCAGCCTGGCTGAGATGGACAAAAAGCGCCTCTCGGCAGGGGTGACCATCGAGAGGCGCTTGCTGTAACCGGAAGAGCCAACCTACTTCTTGGGCAGGTATTCGGCGGCCCAGCCCACGCCGAGCTCGTGGAGCTTCTCCGGGGTGGGTATGCCGGTTTCGCGGTCCCAGCCCATCATACCGTAGTAGGTATGGATGGCCTCGCGCAATTCTTCGCGATCGATGCCGCCATCGGAGAGCGCCCCGCCACGGGTGGGGCCATAGCTGCGCTCGGGCAGGCGATCGTCATCGGGGGTAAAGCCCTCGCGCATATTAAAGACGCGGGCCAAGGTGAGCGCGCGTTCGCCGACCTTGAGCAGCTCATAATCGCTCACATCCCAACCGGTGGCTGCGGCGATCAGTTCGGTCATCTCCTCGATGTTCCAGCCGGGAAAGATGCACATGGCGAAGCAGTTAAAGGCGACGGTGCTGATCGTGCTATAGATGGTAGCGCGCACCTTCTCTGGGCCAAGGCTTTCCAAGGGGATGGGCTCCAGGACGCCCATGCGGCGCAAGCCGCCGTTGGGCTGGAAGCCCTGCTCGTTGGGGGTTTGTAGGCCGGTATCATGCAGGGCGTGCACATGGTCGGCGCCGGTGGGCGAGACGGCATAGCCGATGGCCAAGCCGCGCTTCAGTCGAGGCTCGTGCATGGGCAAGTACTGGTTCTTGACGGCGATGGCGTATCTCCAGGCGTCTCCGCCGATCTTTTTGGCAGCCGCCTCCGGGCCCTCGGCCAGGATATCGCCAAGCCCCTCGCGTCGGCCGATCATGTCGATCAGCCGGCACATTGCCTCACCGTTGCCAAAGCGAAGGTCAAGCCCACCGGTATCCTCTTTGGTGAGTAGACCGTTCTCGTAACACTCCATGGCAAAGGCGATGGCCATGCCGGTGTTGATGGTGTCCAAGGAGTGCGCGTTGCAGCGCTGGTTTCCGTAAGATACGAGGATCTGGTTGCTGACGCCGCAGGCCGAGCCCAGCGAGCCGAGCGTCTCATACTCGGGGCCGCCATAGTCGGAATCGATCTTGAACTCCCCACGCTCGCCGGCGACGACCTTCTTGCAACGCACAGCACAAGCCCAGCAACCCTCCATACCGATACCGATGCGGTCGCAGATGTATTCCAGCTCTTTGATCTCGGGGAATTCGCCATCGCGAAAGTTACGGATGGGCATATTGCCAGAGAGGATGCCGTCCTCCAACGGGCCGCCCGCGGTGCCCCACTTGTGTGCCCAAGCCGCTCTCGTGCCTTCGTTGACCTCTTGGGCCGCTCGTCGCGCCATCGCGCGCACGACGTCCGGGTTGGCGCCTTCCAGGTTCATGGTGCCGCGCGCGACGATGGCTTTGAGCTTCTTGGAGCCCATGACGGCGCCCATACCGGTGCGACCGGCCGCGTCCTTGAGGCCATCCATGACGCAGGCAAAGCGGACCATGTTCTCGCCACCAGGGCCGATCATGGCCGCGTTGGCGCGAGGCTCGCCCAGGTCCTCACGAATCGTGTTGAGAAACTGCTTGACCTCCATACCCCAATACTTGGAGGCATCGCGTAGCTCGGCCTTGCCATCGCTGACCCAAAGGTAGACGGGCTTTTCCGAAGCCCCTTCGACGATAATGGCGTCAAAGCCGGAACGCTTGAGGTCGGCGCACCAAAAGCCGCCCATCTCGGTGGCGCCAAAAGCACCGGTGAGGGGAGACTTGGCGCCCACAGCGCTGCGAGTGGCGCCGGAGATAGCCAGGCCGGTGACCACCCCTGGGGCAAAGACGAGCTTGTTCTCCGGCCCTAACGGGTCGGCGCCCTTGGGCACCTCTTTGAGCAACACGTCGGCGATGATGTTCCATCCCCCCATATACCGGCGGAAGTAGACCTCGCCGGGCTCCTCTACCTTGATAGTACCGTCCGTCAGGTTCACGCGCAAGATTTTGTTATGGAATGAGCGTGTCATGACTATTTTCCCTCCCAAAGTGAATTCGGTCTTACCAAACGCTCGGCTAGGATATATCAACTCGGTGATTTTTGGCAACTGCCAACGAATGTATTTCTTGCTAGCCCCGGGCCGCCGTGTAGCCGATCTCACCAGCACCGGAGGAGCCCATCTGGCGCAGCCCGAGCTTCTCGATAATCTCGCCCTGTTGGCGACACCAACGAAAGATAGTGCCAATGTCCCAACCGACGCAAAAATGGCGCACGCCCATGTCTAGGAAGGGCTGGGCCTGTTCAAAGCTACCCAGCTCGACGCGCGGGTGAACGCCGGCGGCCAGCGCCTTTTTAATCATGGTGTTCTGGGCCTCGCGGATATCGGGATCGCCCCCTCGGCCGGGCTTGCCCACGCTGATAGAGTAATCGCTGGGGCCGAATTGCACCATGTCCAGGCCAGGGACGGCCAGAATTTCGTCCAGATTCTCCATGGCTGCCTTTTTCTCGATCATGACGGCGACCACCACTTGGTTCATGGCTTCGACCCAAGCGGGGGATCCTCCTTCGAGGACATAGCCGACGGAACGGCGCATCCCCGCTCCGTGCACGCCGCCGGCCTCGGGCGTTTCCGGGCGCACATAGCGGATACACTCGCGAACGTCGTCGGCGGTGCGCACATCGGTGAACAAGACGTTCTGAATGCCCGAGTCGATGGCACGTTGAGCGATAAAGCCGCGCGTTTGCTCCTCGACCTTCATCATCCCCGACAAGTTGGGAAAGAGGTCGATCGCTCGGCCGATATTGTCCAACTGTTCCAAGCTGAAAGAGGAATATTCCCCCACGTATTCGACATAATCAAAGACGCCCGAAAGCCCAATGAGCTCGATCATACCCGGCCAGGGGCAGATGACATGGGTGCCCAGTGAGGGCTTGCCCTCATCCAAAAGCTGTCGTAGACGATTAGGTCTCATTTGCGTTGCTCTCCTTTTCTATGAAATGCCTATGGCTCGATCCTAGCCGTTGCATATTCATGCTGTGGTGTATCCTTGGCAGCGCTAAAAGTTTTACGATGAGCGGTTGCGCCAACCCTTATAGGCGGATTTGCCCAGCCAAATGGCCGATGCGCCTAGCTCCTCTTCGATAGCTATGAGGCGATTGCGGTTGCCCGCGCGCACCTGACCGGCGTTGAGCCCCACGGCGAAATCGCCCAACGAATCGGCATCGCCGCGACTGCCACAGGGATGTACGTTGTAGCCGTTGGTCCAAGCCAGACGGCAGGCTTCCAGCGCCTCGCTGACGGAGCCGATCTGGGTGATCTTGAGCACCATCGAGTTGGCCGCTCCAGCCTCGATGCCTTGTTTCAAACGCTCGGGGTTGGTGGTGAACAAGTCATCGCCGACGATCTCGATGCCCAGCTCGCGGGTGGCGATGGCAATGCCTTC
>JACIWY010000218.1 GCA_014360745.1 Chloroflexota bacterium | reverse complement strand
GGGCCGACGCGCTCGCGGATCGTGGCGACGGCTTCTTCATTGCCATGCATTCCCTCGCGGCCTTCGGCCGGGCCAAAGGGGCTACCCAGCTTGATGCCACAGAAGCCTTGCTCACGCGCCCACTGCGGATCGCGGGAAGTGGCATACACCGGCACGGGTCGCGCCGCCCCTCCGCCCAAAAGCCGGTACACGGGCTGCCCCAAGACGCGAGCCTTTATATCCCAAAGCGCCAGATCTACGCCGCTGATCGCCATCAAGGCGATGCCTGCCTGGCCGTAGCGGGCCGTGGCACGGTACATCCTCTCCCAAAGCCCCTCGGTGTCGCAGGGGTCCTGGCCGATCAAAAGCGGGGCCAAATATTCTTGCACCACGATGGCGCCAGGCCAACCGCCTCCGCCCAGGCCAAATCCCCTCAAGCCATCCTCAGCTTCGATTTCGACCAACACCGAGCCAGGCCCAAAAGCGGGGCCAGTTCGCGGAGCGGAGGGCCATGGCAGGCCCTGAACGCGACTGAAAGAACGCAACCCTACAAGTCGCTCGACCTGTCGCGCCCAGAGGACGCGCTCCTGGACGGCCGTAGCTTGAATGGCGATGATCCTCATGGCAACCCCTGTCAATTCAAGATGCCTTGCCGTTCTCCACGCTTACATCCATGCGGATCCAAGCTCGCCAGGTATCTCCGGCATCCAGCTCGATCGTGCCGCTTGGCGCGCCGCGAGCTGATCGGTTAAAGCCATCGGAGAGACAGGTGCTGATTACCGGCGAGATGACGTTCTGCGCAGGCGGCGCATAGAGCACCAGCGCCCGAAAAGCGTCGGAGGAGATGATGTCGATGCTCAGGCCATGTTCGGCGTCGGCGAGCGACCAATGCAAGCCGGTTCCCCTATCGCTGGTGGGTGCATCGAGATCTGCGCGCTGTACATAGGCCAGGAGCAATGATTTGGATCCGGCCCCCGCCAGTTGCAGCAGATCGCTCACCCGCTGCCCCGCGCAAAGATCGTAAGGGCCGGATGGTGCCTGCCACTCGGTCTGTGCCTCGCTCAAGAGATGGGGCAACCGATAGGCCACATCAGAGCGAACAATCGCGTCCGACGCGGCGCCACCGGGGATCAAGGGCACCGGAAAGTAGGGATGAATACCCAGCCCCAGCGGCATGGGCTGATCCCCCAGATTGGTGGCTTCAAAGGCCATGCTCAAGCTCGTGCCCCACAACGTATAACTCGTGGTGAAGCGAAAGGGGAAGGGGAAGTATTGGCACAGGCCGGGATTGGCGCCCTCGCCGGTAGAGATTGAGGCTCTGGCATGAGCGCCGTGCTCATCGCTCCAGAAGGCGTCGATAACCCAGGCATTGTCTCTGACCAAACCGTGGATGGGGCGCCCCTCCCTGCCCGGGCGCACCGAGTAGCTCCTGCCCCGATAGATAAAAGAGCCTTGAGCGATGCTCAGAGGATAGGGGAAGAGCAGAGGGTTGCCATACCAGGTAGGCCGCGTGCAGAGCGCGCTCCATGAGGGGGGCTCAGCGAGGATACGCACCCAGCTGTCTCGATAACGCACTCGGAAGGCCGTGCACCAAAAACCCTCTGAGGGCGTAAAAGCCGCGACCGCCCCCGGTTGTTCTAGAAACACCTCGGCGGGGAGCGTCTGGTCGTCGGCGCTCCCCGGAACAGTGGGGCAAGCCATGGGAATTACCACGTAGGGTTCTCCAAATAGTGTTGTATAGTGCTGGCCGGCACCGGCAGCTCATCGACGTGTTCTTGGAGCCAGTTCTGAAAATCCTGCTCGATGTGCGGCTCCCAGCGGCGGTCGATCTCGCCAGGCGTATAACGCCCCTCGCGCAAACACATTTTGCCAAAGATGTCGCGCAAACGAACGATCTCGGAGGTGATCACCACCTTTTCGGCCAGGTGAGGCGGGATAAAAATGACCCCATTGTCGCGACCCAGAACAACGTCTCCCGGCATGACGGTTACCCCGCCGATGCGCACCGGGCAATTGATCCCCACCAACACCACCGTGGGCGTGGCCACCGATGGATGTATGCCCCGACAAAAGGTGACAAAGTTCTCCAGTTCACGGATGCCTTCAAAGTCGCGCACCGCCGCATCGTGGACCACGCCGTTGCCCGTCTTGGCATAGATCGACGTGGACAGGTTGTCGCCGATCACAGGGCCATCCTTCACTTTGCCAAAGACATCGGCCACATAAACATCCCCTGGCAAGAGCGGATCGATCGGCCAGGAGACTTGATCGCCGATGCAACCGGCGGCGTGCGCTTGTTCAAAGACAAGTGTGCGCAGATCCTCCCGCCGGGGCATATACATGGCCGTCACAGCTCGGCCCACCAGAACCTTGCCGGGTTGGGTACAGAAAAAATCTCCCTCGAACTGCCAGTGATACCCCTCGCCGCGTAGCACGCCCCAAGCCTGGGTGATGGTGACATGGCGCATGCGTTCAATGATGCCATCAGGAACTTTGGGGCGGCCGTCCTCAAAGCGTTCACCCTTCCATTCGGGGGTAAAACGAACCAGCTCGTCAGGGGTCAGGTTCAGGGGTGCGAATTTCTCCATAATTTCGTTTTATCCTCATTGAGTGGATGAGAACAGAATCACTTCCTCGATTATCCCGATGCATCAAGCCATCGCTCTGAGCCGTCGGGCCATGATCCGGGAGAGGGGCCCCTTAACGATCGAAAGCGTCGGCCCCTCCCGCGCCCCCACCGGCAGAAGTGGAGGGCGAACTTGCTCCGCTCAACGTAGCGCCGCGCGAGAGCGGCACGGGATGATCCACCCCATACTGAAGAGGCCGGCTTCCGGGCCAGGTGAATTCGGGTTCCAGATCGCGCAGGATGTCGTCTAACGCGCGATGATCGTGCTCATCCATTTGATCCGGCGGAGCGTTGCGCGAGCGGGCGCTTTTGATCACCCCGCGACGGCGCAGCACTTCTTTGTAAATAGCACCGCGACACTGCGTCTCGATAGCGTACAAGGGCGAAAGAAGACCATAAAGACGTTTGGCTTCGGGCCAGTCGCCGGCCTCGAGGGCGTTCCAAAAACGCACCATAACATCGGTGACGTGGCAACCGGGCATTTGGCCGGCCACGCCGCGAGGGTATTCCAACAACATATATCGCCCTCCGGCGCCGCCAAAGATACCCTTGAGTTTGGGCAAGCCCAGTTCCATCAACGCCGTGATCTTGTGCGTGACGGGCAGTGTCTCCTCTTTGATATACTCGCAGTGTTCCACTTCGCGCACGAGGCGCTCCAAGATGGCAACGGACATGTCGGTGCCCACGCTGTGATTCTGAATGAATATGGGCAGATCGACCACTTGGTCGATGGCGTGATAATAGGCCAACAACCCCCCTGGATCGGTGATCTTGTGCACATAGGGCGCCATGGCGATCACGGCATCGGCGCCCACTTCCTGGGCACGGCGGGCGAACATGGCCGCATGTTCGGCCGAGACCCCAGCCACGCCGAGGACCACCGGTGCGCGCCCGGCGGCCTGTTCGACGACGACCTCCATGCCTTTGAGGCGTTCTTCATCGCTCAACGTGGTGAAACCGCTGGCGTTCACCGGCCACACCAGCCCATGGGCCCCACAGCCGATACAAAAATCGACAATGTTACGCAACCCCTCCCAATCAACCTGCCAATCCTCGTCAAAAGGGGTAGCCGGGATGGTGAAAATGCCGCGATAGCTCCGATCTGACATGGGTCCTCCTGTGAGCATCCGGTTCATGAGGTGAGTTTAAGCCCACTCCAACGTTCCTGTTGCAAACACGATGTGTAGTAAACTTGAGGCGCGCGCTGTTGTCAAACGCGCGGGCCGGTTTGACAGAGCTCGGTTCGCTTCGGTAACATAGCCTGGCACAATGCCGAAAGGTGGTCACACCCAATAGAAAGGAACGTTCATGGACATCCGCATCGACCGGAAACCTTTGCAAGAGTTCACCCAAAAGATCTTTGAGCGCGCTGGCATGTCCCCCCAAGATGCCGCCATCGAGGCGGAAGTCTTGGTATGGGCCAATTTGCGCGGCGTAGATTCTCACGGCGTGTTGCGCATTCCCTCCTATCTGGCTAGCGTCGAGAGGGGAGGGATGAACCCAAAGGCCAACTACCGGGTCGAAAAAGAGACCCCCGCCGTGCTCTATATTGAAGGAGATCATGCCTTCGGGCCGGTGGTCACGGTGTGGGCTATGGACAAGACGATCGCCAAGGCCAAAGAGGTAGGGGTATGTTGGACATTGATCCGCAACACGACCCACCAGGGCGCCATGGCTTATTACTCGCTCATGGCGGCCAAGAAGGACATGGCCGGCATCGCCATTGTTTGCAGCCCGCCTAACATGGCTCCATTTGGCGCCAAAGCGCCGGGTGTACACAATAGCCCTATTTCCATTGCAGTGCCCGCAGGGACACATCGTCCGCTATGTCTGGACATGGCCACCAGTGTTGCTGCAGGGGGCAAAGTATCCCTCGCCGCAGACAAGAGGGTCCCTATGCCGTTGGGTTGGGCTATTGATAAGGACGGTAACCCCACCACCGACCCCCACCAAGTGGGGGCATTGTTGCCTTTCGGCGGGCCAAAGGGCTCGGGCCTGGCCATGATGTTCGAAAGCCTGGCCAGCGTGATGGCCGGTAACCCCTTGGTGGCCACCAAGCTGCACAACGAACCGATCCATCCGGGCACGCAAAACAGCGTCTTGGTGGCGGTGAATATCGGTTTCTTTACCGATGTGGCCGAATACAAGCGACAAATCGATCGCATGATCGACGGGATCAAGGCTTTACCCAAGGCGGATGGATTCGAGGAGATCCTGGTGCCGGGCGAGCCGGAAGACCGCGTCTATGAGGAACGCCTGGCCAACGGGATCCCACTGCCCGAAGGCACCGTAATCAACCTGCGCCAGTCAGCGGCCAAGATGGGCGTGGAACTGCCAGACGCGCTCAAGCCATGAACTCGCGCCGTTAGCCGTTCGGGAACGGCGTCGGCAACGCCGTTCCCGAATCCTTTTAGGGCTGTGGTTCATCCGGCCATGATAGAGCCGTCAGTGCTTTGCCGGTCAGGCCGGTCAGCCCGTATTCGGCCAACTCTTGCGATGAGAGCCAACGGGCATCGTCCCAAGGTCCAGAAGGAAGCGGATCGCCTTCCAGAGCGCAATCATAGACATGAGCAGTCAGCTCAAAGTGGCTGTAGCCATGATCCACGGTGACGCGCGGCACAGCCGTTACCAATGTGAGGCCCAAGTGAGTTCGGAAGCAGGCCGCCAACCCTTGCTCCAGAGCGCCTTCCGATGGGGCCCGACGACCTTGGCATACTCCTGAAGCGCGGAGGTCGAGGATGCGTGCATCCCCGCCTGCTGCTTGCTCCGGAGCACCCTCCATCGGCACCTGGCAACCGGGCAATTCCCACAGGCCACCGAGCAGCCCACGCGGCACACGGCGGACGATCAAGAGCCGGTTCTCACGCAGGCAGAAGCCCAACGCCAAGACACGGTGAGGTCGAGGAGGTCGCGTTTTAGGCAGCGGACGCTGTTCTTGCACGTCGCGCGCTTTGGCTAGGCAGTGCCTCTCCAGCGGGCATTCCCCGCAGCGAGGAGATCGGCTGGTGCACACAAGGGCGCCCAAGTCCATCATGGCCTGGAGGAAATCGCGCGCCCGCCCTGAAGGAAGCAGCGCACGAGCTTGCTGCTGAAAGGTGCGTTTCGCTACACTTGTGGTCGGATCTTGGTCATAATCAAAGAGCCTTGCCAATACACGGGCAATGTTGGCCTCGACGGCAGGCTCGTCTTGGCCGTAGGCGATACTGAGGATGGCGCCGGCGGTATAGTCGCCGATGCCCGGCAACGCGAGCAGCTCGCGACGGGTGCGCGGCACTTGGCCGCCGTGCTCTTGGACAATGCGGCGAGCCGCCGCGTGCAGGTTGCGCCCTCGCGCATAGTAGCCCAGGCCTTGCCAGAGGGCCAACACCTCGTCGAGCTCCGCCCCGGCCAAACTCTCGATAGTGGGAAAACGGGCCAGAAATCGCTCGTAATAGGGAAGCATCGTTGCAACCTGTGTCTGTTGCAGCATGATCTCCGAGACCCAGATACCATAGGGGTCGGTCGTCCTGCGCCATGGCAGATCTCGCCGATGATCGGCATACCAGGCCAGAAGGCTATCGGTGATCGGGGAACAGATGTCCATTTCAAAACGTTGCATATATAATTCGTGAAAGTATAAACGGCCCCTTTAAGATCGAAACCATTCGCCGAGGAGATAAGCATGTATGCGTCGTTGCTACGGCTCTATGCCCAAGTATCTCAGAATGCGCTGCTCTACATCGGCCTGGTAATATTACTCATGGCCTCTTGGGGCCTGATCGTCAGCGCC
>JACIWY010000217.1 GCA_014360745.1 Chloroflexota bacterium | reverse complement strand
GGTATGCCGGGCACCCCGAAGGGTCATTCGTCTTCGTCGATCGGCGCTTCGGGATAGAGCACATCTACCACGTTGCCGTGTATATCGACAATGACACGAAAGCCAAACAGGCGAAGCCAGGGCACCCACTGCTCCGGGTCGCCTCCGTAAAAGCTTTGTTCTAGATTACGGATCGAGGCGTCCAGCGCCGCTTTGGTGAACAAGTCGTTCTTGCCCAACATCTGCATCATACCTCGCACCAGTTCATCTTGAACGGCGCCTATCTGCTCTTGCAGCCGGGCAATGACCGCGCGGTCGACGCGATAGGCCTCCACATGGCGCATAAAGCCTTGATCGGGAATGGCATAATGGGCCACACCGCCGATCATGGCGACCTCGGCTCGCTCGCCCGCCTCGTTGTATACGAGACCGGGGAAAAGCGGCCTGCGCAACATGATTTCACTGGGCGCGTCCGCCTCTCCGGTATGGCGATCATAAGCTGACATATTGCACCTCCACCATTAAATAAGTATAGACCAAGAGCATATTCTGTCAACCCGATTCATGACGCTATTCATTGAGAAAATGCTCCAGGTGACGGGCACGGCCCGCAGACGAGCTCCGAAGTGTCCGTTACCTCATAGCTTGCTACCTTCGTAGGAGTCACGCCATGGACGAACGGATTAACCCCACAAGCTATCTCCAGGAACATACGTTGGAAACCGACTTGGCGGGCGAAAAGATACACATTATCACCAGGCCCGGATTCCCGGATTGGGACCGGGTGACCCAAGCCACCGAACTGCTCGTCGATCGGGCCCTGCTAGGGAGCAACGAGCGGGTGCTCGTTTTCCCTTGCGGTCATGGTGCCCTTGGGGTCTGGGCCGCGCGTTGCGTCGGCGCTTCCCGCGTGTTCTTGCGAGATACGAACATCATCGCTGCCCGCGTGGCCCGACGGACTTGCGACGCGAACGATTGCCAGGCCGTCGATGTGGCCGCGGCATTGCCCGAGCCGGACAGCGTCGAAGTCGCCCTGGTCACCTTGCCCAAGGGGCGCGATTTCGCCCGACTCGTTTTGCTCAGCGCCGCCCGGGCACTGGTGCGCGGAGGTAGGCTTTACCTTGCCGGAGCCAACCGTGCCGGGATCAAGAGCGTGGCCCGCGATGTCGAAGCCCTTCTGGGGCCAGGCCGCCTTTTGGGTTACAAGGGAGGCCATCGTGCCTTTCTCTTCACCGCTTCAGCTCCGACGGAGGATGCCCTCTTGCCGGATATATTCGCCGAACCGGGTATTCCCCAAGGCACCTACCACCAGATCGAGGCAATGGTAGGAGGAAACGGCGAGGCTCAGATCTATCGGTTGGACACGAGGCCAGGCATCTTTTCCTGGGAACATTTGGATCCCGGAACGGCACTGTTGCTGAACGTTGTGCGCCCGGCACCCGATGAACGTTTGCTCGACGCGGGTTGCGGCTATGGTATCCTCGGCATTCACCTGGGCTTGCAAGCAAGCCACGGCGAGACCACTCTCGTCGATACGGACATCCTGGCCATCGAATGCGCCCGGCGCAACGTCGGGCGTTATGGGCCACAAAATGCCCGCCTCCTCCTCGAAGACGTTATCCACGTCTTGGATGCCGGCCCTTATACCCTCATTGTGAGCAACCCCCCTTTCCACAGCGGCCAGGATGTACGCGTGGACATGACATATGCCTTGATTCATGGAGCCTACGAGGCCCTGCTGCGCAATGGCCGCCTCGTTCTGGTGGCCAACCGTTTCCTCCCCTACCGTATAGCCATGGAGGCTCGCTTTGGCAACGTGATCACACTGGCGGCCACAGGCCAATACCATGTCCTAGAAGCTCGCAAGCTGCATCGTCGCGGCTCCCGCCGTGAGGCGCGCGCCCGTCAAACACAGGGCGACCAACCAATATACGAATCTCGTAAATTCACGCAAAACTCTTGACGAAATTCGTACTATATGCTATACTTGAATACGAAAGGTAGCTGAGGTTTACCTATGGATCAAACGGATCGCGACATCATCGAACTGCTCCGCCAAGACGGTCGACGATCTAATGTGGAAATCGCCCGTGAATTGGGCGTGTCCGAGGGCACCGTTCGCAAACGCATCGAGCGCCTCATCGAATCCGACGCTTTGCGTATTGTGGGCTTGGTGGATCCGGCCAAAGTCGGGTTCCAAATTCGGGCGATAATTTTTCTCAAGATCGACCTGGCCCAGGTCGATCAAGCGAACCGGCTTCTTTGTGAAATGCCCGAGGTGCTGAATCTATACTGGGTCACCGGTGAATACGACTTTATCGTCGATGCCGTTTTCGAATCCAACAAGCATCTTGTCAGCTTCTTGACCGAACGTTTGGGCAATGTCCCAGGAGTCATCAGTAGCCGCACAGCCCATGTGTTGCACATTCAAAAAAGCGCTCAAGACTGGGCTCTGCCAAGCTTCACGAAACGTCGTGTTCTCGTCGTGGATGACGACCCCGATTTTGTCGAAGTGACGCGGCTCGTCTTGGAACGGGAAGGTTTCGAAGTGCGCACGGCGCGCAACGGCGCAGAGGCTCTGCGCGCCATGACCACCGCGCCTGCCGATCTGGTTATCATGGACGTGATGATGGACGGCGTGTTGGACGGCTGGGACGCGAGTTGGCGTATCCGCTCGCACCCTTTGCTACGCGAGACACCCATCCTGGTGGTCAGCTCCATCACCGCCTCGGATTACTTGGGCCTGTTTCCCACTGACGAGGACAATCTGATCGACAACTTTTTGTCCAAGCCGGTAGCCCCAGATCAACTCGTGCGCGAAGTCAAACGTCTACTCGACAGATTCTAATGGCCACAAGGAGGTGCCCCTATGAAACGCATTCTGGTTGTCGACGACGATCCCGATTTTGTGGAGATCACTCGCTTGGTGCTCACCGCCAAAGGCTATGAGGTGGACACGGCATCGGATGGGAACATGGCCTTGCGCAAGCTGCGCGAGTCGCCGCCTGATCTCGTGCTCCTGGACGTGATGATGTCGAGCGTGCTCGATGGGGTGCACGTCGCCCATGCCATTGAGGAGGATGAAAGGCTTCACGGTGTGCCCGTCATCATGGTCTCTTCGATCACCGGAAGCCCCAATGCCGATCTATTCCCCACCGACGAGTATTTGCCTATCGATTCTTGGCTCTCCAAACCGGTGCAGCCTGATGCTTTGGTGAAAAAGGTAGAGGCTCTTCTTGGCGCTTCCAGTACGGGCTAACATCGACTTTGAGCCCCACGTCTGCACGTGGAAGAGAACAATGGAGAGCACTATGGCGGAGCCGAAACAGATATTGGTGATTGACGACGACCCCGACTTTTTAGACTTTATGCGCATTGTGTTATCCAGCAATGGATATTGCGTTCGCACCGCCACTTCGAGCCGTGAAGGCTTGGAGATGATGCGCGAACAAGTGCCCGATCTGGTCATCGCCGACGTAATGATGTCTTATGTGCTCGATGGGTGGACGGTTACCCGCGAGATGCGCGCCGATCCCAGACTGCGTCAAGTGCCGATCATCATGGTCTCGGCCGTCGTCAGTGATGAGGACGATGGCCTCTTCCCCACCGACGAACATGGCAAAGGCGACGTTTTCATGAGCAAGCCCTTGGAACCGACCACCTTATTGCACCACATTCAACGGCTCACCGGAGCTAATTGACAGCAGGAGGACAATAAATCATGGCTCTCGGACAGTTCACCAGACAGGATCCTATCCAACGCTCCATGTTGCTCACCGCACTGTATATGGCCCAAGAGCAGTATGGCTATCTCACACCTGAGGCGATCGAGCGGGTGGCACAACGCTTGCAAATGAGCCCAGGCGAAGTCTATGAGACGGCAACCTTCTACTCCATGTACCGCCGTCGCCCCATGGGACGTTACGTCCTTCAAGTTTGCGAGGGCCTTTCCTGCCATCTCGCTGGCGGGGCCGATAACCTCGCGGGCTATCTGCAAGAGACGTTGGGCATCAGCCCTGGAGAGACGACCGCGGATGGCCTCTTTACCCTGCAAACGGTCCAATGCCTGGCCGCTTGCGGCTCGTCGCCGGCCATGCGCGTGAACGACACGCTCTATGAAAACCTGACTTTCGATCGCGTCGACCAAATCCTGAGTGAGCTGAGGGGAGGCTGATCATGTTCGAACCCATCCTGTTGCGGCGCGCCATGTTGCCGCGTTCGGAGACCATCGATGTCTACCTGGCCAACGGCGGATACCAAGCGCTGGAAAAGGCGTTGGGGCACCAACCCGCAGAGTTGATCGAGATGGTTAGGGCCTCCGGCCTACGCGGGCGCGGCGGCGCGGGCTTTCCCGCCGGCTTGAAATGGGGTTTTATGCCCCGCGAGGACGTCACCAAGTATTTGTTGGTCAATACCGACGAAGGCGAGCCGGGTACCTTCAAGGATCGCGAGTTGGTCGAGCGCGACCCGCATCAGATCATCGAAGGCGCCATTATCGCCGCCTATGCCGTCGGAGCGCATCGTGCCTTTGTCTACATCCGCGGCGAATTCTTCCTCGGCGTCAAGCGCTGGATCAAGGCCATCGCCGATGCGTATGAACGCGGCTTCCTGGGCACGAACATCCTGGGCAGCGGGTTTGACCTCGACATGACCGTACATCGCGGCGCCGGCGCCTATATCTGCGGCGAAGAGACCGCCTTGATCGAATCCCTGGAGGGCAAACGGGGCCAGCCACGCCTCAAACCGCCCTACCCCGCACAATGCGGATATTTAAACCAACCGTCATTGGTCCATAATGTGGAAACGTTGGCCAACGTCCCACACATCATCCTCAACGGACCTGAATGGTATGCTTCCATCGGCACTGAGCGCAGCACTGGCCCCAAGATCTTTTGCGTCAGCGGCCATGTCTTTCGCCGGGGCGTCTACGAACTGCCGTTGGGCACACCGCTCAAAGAGATCATCTACGAATACGCCGGCGGGGTGCCCGGCCACAAAAAGATCAAGGCCGTGATCCCCGGCGGGGCCTCGACCCCCTTGCTCACGGCAGACCAACTCGACGTGACCATGGATTTCGAATCCTTGGTCGAGGCCGGCTCCGCGTTGGGCACCGGCGCCATCGTCGTCCTGGACGAAGACACGAACATGGTCGATGTAGCCCGGCGCACGGCCAGCTTCTTTGCCCATGAATCCTGCGGACACTGCACGCCTTGTCGCGTCGGCTCGCAGCGCATCTTGCAGACCATCACCAAGATCCAAAACGGCGAAGGTCGCCTCGAAGATATAGACAAGTTGTACGCGCTGTGCGACGGCATCGCCGGGCACACCTTCTGCCCCTTTGGCGACGCCTTGGTGGCACCGATCCGCAGCAGCCTGGACAAGTTCGGCCATGAATACGAGCAGATGATCAAGATGGGTCATCCGGTCGCTGCTTGAGAAAAAAAGCCGGGAGGTATAAGGTGAGCAAAATTCTGATCGTAGATGACGATCCCGATTTCGTTGAGGCCACCCGCTTGGTCCTCGAATCCGCAGGTTATCAAGTGATCAGCGCGGCAGACGGGGATGAGGGTCTGCGCAAGGCACGGGAGGAAAAACCCGATTTGGTGATCCTGGATGTGATCATGAAGACCGTTCTCGACGGCCTGAACATGAGCCAAGAGATGGCCAACGATCCGGAACAACACGACACCCCGATCCTGATGGTCACCTCTATCGCCAACCGTGACTATGCGGCGCTCTTTCCCACAGACGAGTATATCCATATCAACGGGTTTATCTCCAAGCCGGTCGCTCCTAACGAGTTGCTAGAACGGGTGGCGGCCTTGCTTCGTTAATCGGGCGGAGGTGCGCAGATGACAGCGCGAGGGCCAGTACAGAAAAAGGTCAAAGCCGGCGGCATCTTGAAGCGGCGTGGGCTGGTTTTGTTGGGCGTCATGTCGGCGCCCGACCACCCCGGCATCGCCTCGGCCATTTTTGAGGCGCTGGGCGAAGCACAGCTCAACGCCGAGTTCATCGTCCAATGCATCGATCTCAATAACGATGCCCACGTGCTCTTTTGCGTGGTAGAAGAAAACGCCGAAAAAGCCTCCGCCCTGTTGCAGCCCATCGCTCGCGAGCTGCGCGCCAAAAAGATCACCGCTACCCATCATGTGGCTGCCGTCTCGGTCTTTGGGCCCGACTTTCGAGAACTGCCGGGCATTGCCGGCCTGGCCTTTGGCGCTCTGGCGCGTGCAGGGATCAATATCCTTGCGGTGAGCACGTCGATCTCCACGATCACCTGCGTGATCGCTGAGGAGCAATTTGATCGAGCGTTGGAAGCTTTGCAGGGGGTCTTTGCCCTGCCCTGACCTACCTGCTAAGGAGTTGCGGCGTGGGCGAGATACTGCATATACCCGTCGAAGAAGAGCTGAACCAGCGCGTTCGCTTTTTGGTCAAGCTGCGCTG
>JACIWY010000216.1 GCA_014360745.1 Chloroflexota bacterium | reverse complement strand
AAGTGTTGACGGCCTACAGCTTGGTCAGCCGCATCTCGGCCTTTCTCTCTTGCCCCGGCATGGGCATCAGCAACGCCTCGGCGGCCATGGTAGGCCAGAACCTGGGCGCCAACAAGCCCGATCGCGCCGGCCGTTCTGCCTTCCTCTCAGGAATAGGCGCAGCCGGGACCTCGCTGTTGCTCTTTGGCCTTTTGAACCTCTCTCCGCGATTCTGGCTGGGCATCTTTGATCCTTCGCCAGAGGTAATCGCCGTGGCGGTGACGGCGACGCGCTTCCTTTTGCTCTCGGGCACGGCGACGAGCCTTTCCACAGTGCTCGATCGCTCGTTGACCGCGGCCGGCGACGCCATGATGGTGATGGTTATCAGCATCGCCTCACTGTGGATCGGCCAGGTTGGCCTGGTATGGCTCCTCTCCGTAGGCCTGGACTTGGGGCCGGTGGGCATCTGGGCCGGCATTGGCATCGGCTATGTGATCTCGTGCATGGGCATGGCCCTGCGCTTCCGCCAGGGACGTTGGCGACATATCCATGTGTAGCCAAACCACGCGACGCGCAACCGTGCTGTCCCTAGCCCGCGCTATCCTCAGCTTCCAGATTCTTGGTAAAGAGCCAATACGATTTGCCGATCTGAGCGCCCACCGTGCGGGCATAAAAGCCAATGGGCCCCGCCCATGAAATTTCGCCGATCGGCTCGCCGCGATCGCGAAGCGCCTGCAAACATTTTTTGAGTAATACGCCGCCGATACCGCGTCGGCGGTAATCCGGTCGGGTGCCCGTCGGCCCAAAACGGATCAAGCCGGTGACGTCATAGGCGGCAAAGCCGATCACCTCCGTTCCCGCGGTGGCAATAAAAAGGGGCAGCGGATTGAAGCGGGCCGTCTCCAATATCTCAGAGCGCCAGCCCTCAGAGAAGTGGTGCAGGGCAAACGCGGCCACGTTGGGCAAATCCGCGCGGTTCGCGCGCCGGATGGTCACCCCATCTGCTCGCAACCGTTCTTCATCCTGTGTGGTCTCCAGGTCGGCATGTTGTAGATCAACGACCATATCCACCCGAGTATTTCGGTCGGTGGCATAGCCGCGATGGAGGAGGAAAGAAATGGCGTCGGTAGAACGCAAATCGACACCGGGCGCAAAATAGTTGGGTCCCAAGGCGCCGACGGTCACTTGACGCACGCATAAACTCCGCAATCGCGCTTCGAGTTCATCGAACAATGTTGAGGCGAGCCCCTGTCGGCGATATGCCGGCGCGACGGCAAACATCTTGATCGCTCCTTCGTTGTTACGCAAACGGCAAACGACGAATCCGACCATGTCGCCATCCACTTCCACGGCCAGCGAGAGGCTTGGCGGGCAAGAAGGATCGCCCAGAGAGCGATAGTGGAGCCACTCCACATCCAGCGAATTGGTGTAGACGGTGCAACGAAGGATATCGAGCATGGCCGGTAAATGACGGGAAGCCAATTCCACAAGGGTTGGTGACATGGCGATCGACCTCGTAATAACCGGGGCCCCCTCTTGGGAAGGGTGACCCCGATGCAAGGATATCAGGCTTGGCGCAGGCGACGCACCAGCTTGACCAGTTCCACGGCGATAAAGACGATGGCGCTTAGAGCCAGGCTAATGCCCAGTTGGCCAGGGGTGAGGGCGCTGGTGTCAAAGATCGTCTGCATAAAGGGTACATAGATGACGGCCATTTGCAGGGCGACCGTCAGCAGGATGGCACCTAACAAGGGCATATTCGAGAATAGCCCGATCTTGAACAGCGATTCACGATCGGAGCGGATGGCCAGGGCATTGCCCATTTGTGATAGGCCCAAGGTCGTAAAGACCATCGTCCGCCATACCTTGTCGGTCAATGCATGGTCCATGCCGAACACGCCCACAGCGATGTATTCGGTGCTCAAGCAGACCAAGCCTAAAAGTAAACCGACCCATAGCATGTACACGCCCAGGCCGCGGGCCAGGACGCTTTCGTTCGGCGGATTGGGCGGGCGTCGCATAACGTTGGGGTCGGCGGGCTCCACGCCAAGGGCCAGCGCGGGCAAGCCATCGGTGACCAGGTTGATCCACAAAAGCTGTAAGGGGGTGAGTGGGATAGGCAAACCCAGCAGAGGTGCCATTAACATCAAAAAGATTTCGCCCACATTACAGGAAATAATATAGCCCACAAATTTACGGATGTTGTCATAAATCGTGCGGCCCTCTTCCACGGCGTGGACGATGGTGGCAAAGTTGTCATCTAATAAGATCATGTCGGCGGCCTCTTTGCTGACGTCGGTGCCGGTGATACCCATCGCTACACCGATGTCGGCCCGTTTGAGCGCCGGCGCGTCGTTGACGCCATCGCCGGTCATGGCCACAAAATGGCCCTTGTCTTTCAGCGCCTCGACGATCTTGACCTTGTGCTCGGGGCTGACCCGGGCATAGACCGATATCTCCTCGACCACTCCTTCGAGTTCCTCGACGCTCATCTCGGCCAATTGCTGGCCGGTGAGGACATGGCCAGCGCCGTCCGCATCACCTTGGATGATGCCCAGGTCGCGGGCGATGTTCAACGCCGTCAGCGGATGGTCGCCGGTGATCATCACCGGGCGAATGCCGGCTGTGCGACACTCGGCCACCGCCTGACGCACCTCCGGCCGGGGCGGGTCGATCATGCCGACGATACCGACAAAGACCAACTCGCTCTCGATGGTGTCCTCGCGAATATTGGAGGGCACCTCTTCCAGCGGGCGGATCGCTGCGCCGAGGACGCGCATGCCCTCTTGGGCCAGGCGGTTGTTGGCTTCCTCGATCCGCTCGCGCCATTGCGCGTCCAGTGGGCGGATGGTGCCCTCGTCCCACACCCGATCACACACACTGAGCAAGCCATCCACCGAGCCTTTGACCAAGACGATATAGGGTGTGCGGGGAAGGTGGGTGAGCAAGCATTCGGCCTCGATTTTGCCGATGCACTCTTGGGGGAGAGGATCATCCGGCGGGGGAAGACGATGGATAGTGCTCATCCGTTTGCGCTCGGAGGTAAAGGGCACCTCGGCGATGCGAGGCAGCCAACGTTCCATCTCTGCTTTCCACAGGCCCATGCGCGCCGCAGCGACGATCAATGCGCCTTCGGTAGGATCGCCCACCGAATGGTAGCCGCCGGCGCCGTCTTCATCCGGCTCCAACGTGGCGTCGTTGCAGAGCGCGCCGGCCGCCAGGAGCAGGGCGATGTTGGGGCCGGGCATCTCGATCTGCTGTTCGCCGGGCTGCAAGAGGGCGCCGGTGGTGCGCAACTCTTCCACCAGGTTTATCGATTGACCGGCCACATCGAGCATGGTCACCGTCATGCGGTTTTCGGTGAGGGTGCCGGTCTTATCGGAGCAGATAGTGGTGACCGAACCCAGCGTTTCGACGGCCGGAAGCTTGCGGATCAGCGCATTGCGGCGCACCATGCGTTGTGCACCGAGCGCGAGGGCGATGGTCACCACGGCAGGCAGGCCCTCCGGCACGGCGGCCACGGCCAAGCTGATGGCGGTGAGAAACATCTCGGTCCACTCGATCCCGCGCCAGACGCCGACGGCAAAGACAATGGTTACCACGATCAGGGCGCCAAGGGCCAGCCATTTGCCCAATTCGCCCATACGCCGTTGGAGGGGCGTCTTTTCTTCTTCCACGGTTTGGAGCAGATCGGCGATGTTGCCCAGCTCGGTACGCATACCGGTCTCTGTAACCACGGCCACGCCGCGGCCATAGACGGCGGTGGTGCCCATGAACACCATGTTGCGCCGGTCGCCAATGGGCAAGTTCTGCTCCCAAAGCGTTTCTGCCGTCTTGTCCACCGGTACCGATTCGCCGGTGAGGGCTGCCTCTTCGATGCGCAGATTGGCCGACTCGATCACGCGGCCATCGGCCGGGATACGCGCGCCGGCTTCCAAGAGCACGATATCGCCAGGGACCAGCTTGGTGGTTTCGATCTCTTGGATCCGGCCATTGCGCCGTACGCGGACTATCGGCACGGCCAGCTCGCGTAGGGCTTCCATTGCCCGTTCGGCACGATACTCCTGGATAAAGCCTAACAGGGCGTTGAGGATGACGATGATCAGGATCATGATGGCGTCGATCGCCTCGCCGACGAAAAAGGATATCCCCGCCGCCACGATCAAGACGACAACCATGATCTCGGTAAATTGCCCGGCTAGCACCGCCCAGGGGCTGCGCCCTCCACGGCGTTCCAGCTCATTGGGGCCGTATTCTTGCAGGCGTCGAGCGGCTTCTTCGTCGCTGAGGCCATTGCGCGTGGTATTCAGCTGTTGGAGAACCTGATCGCATTCCAAGGTGTGCCAGGTTGCCATAGAGTTCCTCCCGTTTTGTCGGCAAGTTGAATGGACGCTAGCACGCACGCTGTCCATTATATGGGAAGAGATACTTTTTACCAGTGAAGTGAACGTCTTGTCTGGCTGAGGGGATGTCGCGTCTCAACGGGTGCAGGCGCGGACAAAGTGGCGAAAGAGGCGCCGCATCGGCTCGTGCGTGGGAACCAACTCTTCGGGGTGCCACTGCACCCCCAGGGCATAGCCTGCCGCCGGCGGACGCTCGATGGCCTCGATAACGCCGTCCGGTGCCACGGCGCCGACCCGCCAGCCCTGTGGCGCGGCGCGGACCGCCTGGTGATGGGTGCTGTTGACGCCCAGGGTATGTGGCTCCGATTCGTCCAGGCCCAGCGCCTCGGCCAGGAGCGATCCGGCGGATACCCGCACCGGGTGGGCGATGTGGGCTCGCGGAAGGGCGGTGTCGCTGCGGTGAGGCTGGGGATGGGGCACCTGGCCGGGGATATCTTCGATCAGGCCCCCGCCTGCGGCGACGGCTAATACCTGGATGCCGCGACAAATGCCCAACACGGGCAAGCCTTCGGCCAGCGCGCGCCGTGCCAACAGCAGCTCTACCCGGTCGCGCAGCGGATCGACAAAGGTCAGGTATTCCGGCGCTCGACAGTCGTAAAAGGGCGCGTCGATGTCGCCGCCTCCGGCCAAGAGCAGCCCGTCCAGCCGGGCGTAAAGGGCGAACAAGGCCGACGTGTCATCCAAAAGGGGCAAAAGGCAAGGAGCCCCGCCAGCCCGCGTCAGCGCGCGGCTATAGGCCAGAGGCGAGGCCGCATAGGGCGCGCCGTTGCGCTCAATGCCCGCGCAGACGATGCCGATCAAGGGGCGGGTATTATCAGACGAAGGTATCATAGTGGGCTGCTCCGCCGTCAGACGTCGCCCTCAGCCGTGATATTGAAGCCACATCCTATGGCCTCTTGAGGACAAGCCTCTTCGCAGGGAAAGAGACAATAGGCCAGGCTGGGGCAGTCGGCACGGCCGCGACAAACTGTCGCGCATAAAAAGATGGGCCGTCCGTCTCGCAGGGCGATGGCCCCACAGGGGCAGGCAGCCGCGCAAAGGCCGCAGCCGGTGCAGCGCGAATTATCGAAGGAAGGTGAAGGAAATTCGCTCACAGCGCGATTCTCATCCATCGCTATTACTCCGCATTGGCCTCGCGCTCCAGCGCCTCTCGGTCGACGATCACCAGCCGCCCGCGCTCGCGACGGATGATCCCCTCTTCGCGCATCTCGCGCAAGAGGCGGCCCACGACGTCGCGAACGGTGCCGATGTTGGCCGCGATCATGGCCTGGGTCCAGCGGTGATGTGTCGGATTGGTCTCGGCGTGGTTGAGCAAAAAGCGCGCCAGGCGCGAACGCACGCTGTGCAGGGCCATCTCCTCCAGCATCTCGTCCAGGCGCCGCAGATCACGGGCCAGATAGCGGGCAATCGCGGCAGAGAGCCCTGCGTCGCGATCGAGCCATTCATTCAGGACGGTACAGGGGATAACATAGGTCGTCACATCGGTCAGCGCGTCGACGGTAGCAAGCGCCGTGCCGCCGTCCAATGCCGGTGCTAGGTTCAACAGGCGCCCCGGCCCTAGATAGCCGACAACATGTTCCCTGCCCTCCGGGCTGAAATGGCGCAACCGTAGCAACCCTTTGGCCACCAGGTGCACATATTCACAGTGATCGCCCTCGATCTGGACGAGCTGCCCGGCGCGATAGTGGCGCAGCCGCGAGCAAGCCGCGAAGGCAGCCCGCGTGTCCTCGCGGGCTTGCTGTAGAAGCGGTAAGGTCGTCATATCCACGATGGTCTCTTGCGTCACAGCCATGCGCACTCGTCCAAATCTTTGGCGGGTTTGTTCTCAGGGGCGAACGTCGGGCGGAAAGCCCTGCGCACCAAGCAGATAGGCAAGCAACTCCTCTTGTCAGCAACCTAATGGTTGTCTATCATAGAAATTGTAACGACATAGCCGGGCCTTGGCAATCGTATGCCGGGCATTGTTCGGTTTTATCCAAGGGGAAAAGGGATGAGCAAAAACGACGATTACTATACGCTGGACGCCACGGGCGAGGCTTTGTTATCGCG
>JACIWY010000215.1 GCA_014360745.1 Chloroflexota bacterium | reverse complement strand
GCCAACTTCAATGCGCTCATGGGCATCAACAAGCCCGCCGAAGTGGGCTTTGACATCATGCACTTTAACCTGCACAAAACCTTTTCCACTCCCCACGGCGGTGGAGGGCCCGGTTCCGGGCCGGTAGCGGTCACGGCGGAGTTGGCCGATTTCTTGCCGGGCCCCGTCGTGGTGGCCGAGCAAGCGCTGATCGCCGAGGACGAAGTAGCCGAAAATGGGAACGGCGAGGAAAGCCCGCCTGAGTATCGCGAGGGCACTTGGTACAGTCTGCGAATGCCCGCCCGTTCTATCGGGCGGATGAAGGCGTTCTACGGGCATTTCGGCGTGATGGTTCGCGCTTATACCTACATCCGCATGCTCGGCGCCGCAGGCGCCCTGGAGACCAGCAAAGCCGCCGTGCTCAACGCCAACTACCTACAGGCCATTTTGAAGGAGGTATATCCCCTACCCTTCGATCGCCCCTGCATGCATGAATTCGTGTTGCGCGGCGAGATCCAAGGAGCGCCCGATATCCACGCGCTGGATATCTCCAAGCGGCTCATCGATTACGGCATGCACCCGCCGACCAACTATTTTCCGCTCATTGTGCCGGAGGCGTTGATGATCGAGCCTACCGAGACGGAGAGTAAACGCACGCTGGACGCTTTTGCGCAGGCGATGATCCAGATCGCCCAGGAGGCGCACGAACATCCTGAATGGTTGCATGAGGCCCCGCATCACGCGCCCGTCACCCGGCTGGACGAAGTCCGCGCGGCTAGAAACCCGATCCTGCGCTGGCGCCCGGGCACTGAATAACCACCAAAGGAGGGTGGGGACGCCGGAGGGCGTCTCTGCCCCTTTTCTTGTTTGTTCATCATGCTTTACCTCGTAGCCACCCCCATCGGCAACTTGGGCGACATCACTCTACGTGCCATCGAGACGCTGCGCGAGGTCGACTTGATCGCCAGCGAAGACACGCGCAAGACGGGACGCTTGCTCAAACATTTGGGCATCGACAAACCCCAGCTTTCTTTTTACGAGCACAACGAAGAAGCGGCCGGAGCGCGTATCCTCGAGCATCTTTTGGCCGGCAAATCGGTGGCACTGGTGACCAGCGCGGGCACGCCGGGGATCGCCGATCCGGGATTTACGCTGGTGCGCCGCGCGCTGGCGCACGATGTCCCGGTGACGATGATCCCCGGGCCGACAGCATTCGTCATGGCGGCGGTGTTATCGGGCCTGCCGGTGCACAGCTTCACCTTTCGAGGTTTTACGCCGCGCAAGCGTTCGGCGCGGCTACGTTTTTATCAGGCGGATGTCGATTCGCCCTATACGCTGATCTATTACGAGAGCCCTCACCGCCTGCTACGTTCTTTGCAAGATGCGCTAAAAGTCTTTGGAGACCGACCCGCCGCCGTGGCGAACGACTTGACCAAACTGTACGAAAGAGTGTGGCGGGGCACGTTGGCCGGCTTGGTGGAGGAACTGCGCGATCTGCGGGCACAGGGCGAGTTTGTACTGGTCATCGGCGGGCGCACGGAGGGAAACTAAAGGTGGAAAGATACGGACAGGAGCTGGCCCGCCTCGTCCAAGCCGTGCGCCACAGTCGCAAATATGCGCAGCTATCCGCCGGCTTGATCGCCGAGATAGGCGCTCGCGAGTTGAGCGTGCGACACAGCCTCAAAGAGGCGATCAAGGCCACCAAGCGCAAGCTGCACCAGGTAGCCGGGGCGTATCTGGCGAGCGCAGACTATGATATGTGGCTAGAACGCCTTCGAGCTGCGGCTCAGGGCGGGCAAGAGGGGGCATTGCGCGACGCCTGTCGTCAGATCATGATGGCCCATGCGTCCACGCGAGAACGACTGCCGATCCTCGACCTGTTTTACGCCACCACGCTGGCCGAGATCGAGCCCCCCTGCTCGGTGCTCGATGTGGCCTGCGGCCTTAATCCGCTGTCTGCGCCCTGGATGCCCCTCGCTCCAGGCGCAATTTATTATGCTTACGATGTGTACGAGGATTTGAGCGCATTTCTGATGCAGGCGTTGCCGTTGTTGGGCTTGCAGGCAGTGGCTGCGGCTCGCGATGTGCTCCACGAGCCGCCGGCTGCGGAGGTAGACTTGGCCTTGGTGCTCAAGGCGGTGCCCTGTTTAGATCAGATCGAAGAGGGTGCTGGCGCGCGTTTGTTGCAACAGATAAGTGCCCGCACGCGACATATGCTCGTTTCGTTCCCGACCGAGTCGCTCTGCGGGCGACGAAAGGGAATGTTGGCCTATTACGAGGGGCGCTTCCAAGAGATGGCTGAGGAGCAGGGTTGGGAAACGAAGCGCTTCGTGTTCGAGAACGAGGTGGTTTTCCTTGTAAGTAGGGGTGAGGGGCGGGGACATTATGACCAACACAACCGGGGCATACGAGGATGTACGCCGTCGGGCGGTTGGAAACCCTTGCAACCCTCGCGAAGCCGACCTTTGTCGGCTGATCTTCGGTCGGGTCGCCAGGCGCGGATTACTCGCCTGGTGCTCTAAAAAGAGAATTCGGCAACGAGGAAAGTGTGATCGGAGGGGCGCTCTACAAGGCGCGCTTGCGTATCGATCCAGGCATTGATGCAGCGCTCGGCCAGGGGTGCGGTGGCCAAAATATGGTCAACGCGCCAACCCTTGTTTTCCTCGACGGGATTTTTAGCGCGATAGTCATAATACGTATAATGGTTGGGCTCATTGGGGTGATGCCGCCGAAAGAGATCTACCAACCCCCAGGCCATAATATCCCGAAAGGCTTGGCGCACAGCGGGGTGAAAATCGACATGGTCCTTGAAACGCTTGGGGTCATACACGTCGATAGGCTCCGGGGCGACATTCAGATCCCCCAGCCATAGGAGAGGTTCGTCCGGCGCGTATTCGCGTTCGAGAAGAGCTCGCAGCCTGGCGAACCAACGCAGTTTGCGTTGAAATTCGGGCGATTGAATATCTCGCCCTTGGGGGACGTAGGTGTTGAGAATGGGCACCTCGTCGATGACGCAACGCAGAGCACGCGCCTTGTCCTCTTCTTCATCCTCTTGGTCCAGGCCAAAACGTACCTGCTGGGGTTCACGACGACTGATGACGGCCACACCGCTATGTCCTTTGACGCCATAAAAAACGGCATAAAAGCCGGCCCGGCGGAATTCATCGAGCGGGAATTCCCGATTCTGTACTTTGGTTTCTTGGACGGCCAGCACGTCTACGTCCGTGCGTTCCAGCCAATCGAGGATCTGGGGCAGCCGGGTACGGATGGAATTGGCGTTAAAGGTGGCTACTCGCCAGTGATCATCGTTCACAGGTCTGATTCTCTTCAAAGTGCTCGTTGTACGGACCGAGCGGACGAGGGACGTCCGCACCCCGACGAGACATCCAAGGGATTAGGCGGGCTCCTGGGCCAGAACCTGGGCTACATATCTAGAAAGGGCGACGGCCGTGACCGGCTTTTGGATCCATCGCACACTCCCCGAGAGCAAGAGATCTTGTCCCTCTTCTTTCAATGGATAGCCGGTGATCAACAGGGCGCGTAACTCGGGATGACGCCGATGCAAGAGCTTGATCAGCTCCCAACCGCCGCTGCCGGGCATGACTATGTCGGTCAACAAAAGGGCGATCTCATTCTCCGGGTGTTCGAAGGCTTGCAACGCCTGCTGAGCGTTGCGCGCACTCAGCACGCGATAGTTGGCCCTCTCTAACATACGTTTGATGGTGTCCAACACAACCGGTTCATCCTCGACAAGGAGGATGGTTTCGCCGTGGCCGAGGACGATCTGCTCCGGCTCGGCCTCTTGCTCCTCCTCAGCCGAAGTGGTCATTGCGGGCAGGTAGATGGTAAAAGTAGTGCCAGCCCCTTCGGCAGTATCGACGGCGATATATCCACCGTGTTGCTTTACGATGCCATAGACCTGGGCCAGGCCCAAGCCGGTGCCCTTGCCTACCTCTTTGGTGGTAAAGAAGGGCTCAAAGATATAGGGCAGGACGTTCTCGGGAATGCCGGTTCCCGTGTCGTGCACAGAAAGCACCACCCATTCCCCCGGCTGCATATCCTGCAAGGGGGCATCCTCTTCTCGATGAAAGGACAAACGGCGCAGGGCGACGCGCAATTCACCGCCCTCGGGCATTGCGTCTACTGCGTTCAAGGCCAGGTTGGTCAGCACTTGGTTCATCATACCCGGATCCGAATGAATGACATAGTCCTCCGCGCCGACCTCCAAGACGATGTGAATCGACTCGGGCAAGGTGCGTTGCAAGAACTTGATCGTTTCTTTCAAAAAGCTGACCAGATCCAACGGGCGGAATTGAACGATCGACTTGCGGGCAAAGTCAAGGATCTGTCTAACGAGACGACTGGCGCGTTCCCCCTCTTTATAGATAACATCCAGGTCCTCATATACTTCGAGGGCCAGGTCATTACGACTGCGGATGAGATAGGTATAACCGAGAATGCTCATAAGGATGTTATTAAAGTCGTGGGCGATGCCCGCCGCCAGCCGTCCGATCGTCTCCATCTTGGTGGCCTGGGCCAGACGTTCCTCCTGCGCGGCCATCTCCTCGACCAGGCGCACGTTCTCGGCGGCGATGCTGGCCTGATGGGCCAGAGTGGTCAAAATGCGGTAATCCTCTGTGGTGAACAGGTCCTCGGAAACCTTGTTCCCCAGAAGTATGAAACCTAGCAGGAGCTTTTCTGAATTTAAGGGCACCCAGACGCCAATGTCAGAACGATCCAACAGCCAACGTTCCAGAGGACTGGGGCGATCCAGGGCCACATTTGCCCGCACCTCTTGATGAGCAACGGGGCCCCGTCGACTTCGGAGGTAAGCGGCCAAGGGGCCCTCGGCATCCAAGAGATCGCCCAGCTCATCGGCCAACGCGACCCCATCTCCCGCCGCCCAACGCAACCGCCAGCGACGATCGCGGAGAAACAGGGCCGCGAAGGAAAGCGCCATGACATCGCGCAGTTCATGCACCAGCAACAACTCCAGCTTGGTGCGATCCAACGTGGCGGCCAGCGAGCGGGCCAGGCGCTCGATGGTGGCGGCGTAATCGGGCATCTGCCCATACCAAATGCGCTCGATCATCCGGGCCAATGGCTGAGACAGGGCCAAAGTGCCCAGCATGGCCAGGCCGCTTATGCCGGAATGCCAAAAAGCCGTCTGGCTTACCGATCTAGAAGGTGCAAACTTGTGTACAACTATCAAGCCCCAGATCACCAGGGCGCCAAAAAGGGTCAGCGCGCAAAAGAAGGTGGCAATCTGTTTCAAGGCTTGCCCCAAGCGCTCGTGGCGATATCGCATCGAGGCATAGGCGTACATCACAGGAATAAAGAGCAAACCACAAAGGGTCATTTCGAAGGGGAGCCTGATCGCCGTCTGAACCGAGCGGGGCAAGATGGAAAGCAAGATCAGGGGCATCAAGCCAGCGATGTCGCCGAACAAAATAAGGCGTATCGGCCGTCGGCGCACTTCGCGCCAATCATGATGATAATGCCAGATCAGCAGGGCCAGAGTAAGCCCTAAAGATACGAGCAACAGAAACACTGCGGAAGCCCGCCATACCTCACCCAAGGGATGTGCCGATAGTATCTCGCGGCTCCACAGAAGCGAGGGCAGGCTCAATAGACCGGCCAGAACCGCCAGGATGGTCAACTTTGCGCGAATGGCTCGCTCCGTCGGGCGGTTGATGAGGTCCCAATGGACGAGGTATTGCAGAGGCGCTGCCCACAAGAAGCCGGGAAAGAGCAGGCGATAGCCGAGGTCGCTGCCCGTCATCGAACGCAGCCCCCAAGAGAGGATAGAGCTGATAAAAAAGAAAAAGGCGCTCGGTGTGGGGCGACCTACGGTTTCGCCCACCCATACGCCCATGCCCCATAACAAGGCGGCGATGAATAAAGGCAGGGCAAATTCCAGCAAGGAGAGACAAGCGAGGTTGCTGCCGGTTTGGATGGTCAGCCTCAGGTCGACGCAAGGCGTGGTAAAGGCTGCCCATAACATGGAGAGCAAGCTCAGGGTCGCCCCCGCCAGCGTGATTACACGCCCCCACCCATACTTTTTAGGCCGCATGCTTCGGAAAACCATCTCCCCCTCGTCAAAGAGCAAAGACGCATCGTGGCACTTCGGCCAGGGGCGCTGGCGGTTCGTTGGGGAAGGCCTCTTGTAGCGCCGCCCAAGCTTTTTGTTGGGCCATATGGGCCACCACACGCATAAAGGTCCGCGCTCCTTGGAGCTCTCGTTCCGCGTCGATGGTCATGCTCGGTGGAAGGGTATCCTCGGCAGCTTGCAAAGGTGAACGGGGCTGCGCATATCCCCGACATCTGCGCTCCAGAGCAATCCTCGCGGCAAGACGTTGGCGCGATTGTGTTCCACCTACGGTTTCGGCATAGGCAAGCGCCAGGTTGCTGTTCAAAGACGTGCGCGATAAGGGTTGTTTCGCCTCCGGGCC
>JACIWY010000214.1 GCA_014360745.1 Chloroflexota bacterium | reverse complement strand
GGATATTATCGTCAATGGAATGACCCTAGTTTCCTTTTCATGTTCATGGTCAACTCGCTTGCCAACCACAAATAGCGGCTAAAAGCCACCATAGGGCGCGGGCAACCCGCTGCCGGCCCACCTCGTTGAGATGGCCACCGTCGGTAGTATAGCCAGTATAAAGAGCCTCATAACCGCTTCCGTCCAGAACAGGGTTCCCCTCCGGATCGTGTGATTCGATGGCGGCAAGGTCAAAGAGAACTTTGCCGTTGGCGATACAGTAGTTGCGGATAAGACCGTTATAGAGCGCCTTTTCATCGTTGCAATAGTAGCTATGTAAAGGCGCCGTCCACCAGACGAAGGTGACGTTGGGATAGTCCGCCTCGAGCGCCTCCATCGCCTGGCGATAGGTCTCCCAAACCTCTTGGGCGGGAATCTGCCCCCACCAGTCGCGGCAGATGAAATCCACGTAGCAGAACTTCATAAAGGCCACGTCGACCTTCTGGCCAAACCCCACGCTGCGGATGAGGTTGTCGAAACCGCTCACCTTGCGCTCTGGCTGGAAGTTGCAGCAAAAGCCGTCGGTCCTGTGGCCGATGCCGTCGTGGGTATCGTGCCAGCTCGCCGGTTCGTTGTAGGCGACATCGATATGATAACGGGTCCAGTTCTGACTCTGCAGGTCGGCGATGCCCTCCATGATGTTGCCCCCGACCGACTGGTGGGCAAAGAGGACGTCCAACTGCCTGGCCTGATCCAGATAGGCTTGTGGGATCTGATCGGCATTCACGCAGGTGTGATCAACCACGATTGAGGACACCGTACCTGTAGGGGTATTCGTCACCGTGGGTGTGCTCGTTGCCGTCGGCGTATTAGTATTAGTATTTGTAGGCGTGCAGGTAGGGGTCCGGCTTGCCGTCGGAGTATTGGTGGGCGTCGAGGTTGAGGTCCGGGTTGGGGTCGTGCTTGCCGTCGGCGTGCTGCTAGGGGGCGAGGTTAGGGTCTGGGTTGATGTGGCGGTGGGCGTTGGTGTGCCGGTCCTGGTAGGCGTGTGGGTAAATGTCCGGCTTGCTGTTGGCGTGTTGGTAGGCGTCGCCGATGCGGTCCGGCTCGGCGACGCAGTTGACGTAGGCGTGTTCGTCTGGGGGGCAGACGTGCCGATGGGCGTTACGGTTTGGGTCTGCGTCGGCTGTTGCGTTACCGTGGGGGTATCCGTCCTCGTGGGCGTTGCTGTCCTGGTAGGTGCGTTTGTGTGCGTCATCGACGGGGTAGGTGTAGAGGACATCTTGGGTGAGGGCGTGAAGGTGGGAGTGTCCCAAGGCGAGTTGCCCCCTTTGACGAAAGGCAAGTGAACGGGCATGCTCGCGCCACGGGCCAGGATATAGGTGCGAATGGAGCCTATCGCCGCGCCCCGGCCGAAAAGGAGGCCCGTTATGGTCAGTGCAGCGGCCTTGAACAGGCCGCGTCTGCTGAGTTTTATGGACATGTGCGACTCCTGGATAAGCGAACTAGAACTACCCTTTCGATATAGAGAGGATGATTAGCCCTGCAACCATCATTCTATTTATAGCCCGAGTTTGTTCCTTACCTGCTCGACGACTTGGGAATCTTGAGCTATTCCCAGCCGCCTTAACGCTTCCTCACGATCCAAATATCCCTCTCGCACCAGGGCGCTCAATTCCAGCGCGTAAGGATGGTAGCCCTTTTGCTGCATGTGCACGACATTGGCCAAGCTGTTCAGCAGGCAGTTAGTGGAGTTAGGATCTGTATCCGCCGGATCGCGCCAGCCCAGCGCACGGATGCTCTCGCGTATGTGCGCCTCCGCATAGTCCCAAAAGGCGAGCGGCGATACATCATAGGGTACGGCCTCAGCTCCTGACCATTCTCTCTCTTGGGGAAAATAAGGGCGCACGGCCTCGCCGGCGATCCTCTGCAGGGGTTCCATGAGCGTTTTTGCCATCGCTTGGGCCATCTCGGGTGTGCGTTTATAGATCGCCGAAGTGATGGGCGATTGCCCCGGCGACCAACCGTACGCGATCAGTGGGATGTGTTTCTCCAGTGCGGTGCGCAGCATCACCCCTTTGGCAAGGCTCATGCAAGCGTTGCATATGGCGCTCGCGCGCGTCAGGGCTTTTTCCGAGTACAAGGAGGCGTCTTGGGCAGCCGTGGCAAAGATCTGTCGCAGCAGATCAAAGCGCGGCCGAACGATGAGGTGATCGACTCCTAACCTCTCGGACATCCTTTCCATATTCTCCCAAGCGGCCGGCGAGATAAAGCCGTTGTCGAACGTCACGGCCAGAACGTTAAGCCGATAGCTCTCGCGGAGCATGAACAAGGTGTAAGTGCTATCTTTACCCCCGCTCCAGGCGACGAGGCAATCGTACACATTTTGGCCGCGAATATCCTGCACCAGGGAGTCAAAGCGTGCGCGCATAGCTGCCCGCTGATTCTGGATCCAGCCCTGGCGGTTTTTGTGTTGGCGACAGTAGGCGCAAAGCCCTTCGTCGTCGAAGTATGCGCCGGGAAAGGTCTCCGGCAGCACACATAGGGAGCATCTTCGCATGATCGCTCCTCGTTTAAAATCTCTCGCTATAGACCCCTTCGGCCTTCTGAGGGATGGCCGGCGCCGCTCGACGGTCCAAGATATGGCATGGGTCCAATGAGCGCAGAGGGGCCGACCAATGCCCCTCGATAAAGAGCTGGTGGAGCAATTGTACGGACAGGATGCCTACCAATGCCATGGCATCCGTTTCGCCCAGCCCCCCTTGCCGACACTTGTTCAAGAGCCGCTCTCCCGACTCGGCTTCGAAATAGCCGGCTTGGCGGATTGCTTTGGGCGTCAGTGCTTCGAGAATGGGCTCCGGCAACTCTTGGGCGAAACAAGTCGAGATGGGAGCTCGATAGGGCGTCTTGGGCCTTTGCAAGACATGGGCGGGCAATAGATCGGCCATAGCGCGCTTGAGCAGGAATTTCTCCTCCAGTGCGCGTAACTTGTAATGTGCGGGAAGGCGGGCGCAAAATTCGACGACGCGGTGATCCAGGAAAGGGTAACGGCCCTCCACGGCGTGCGCCATGGTCATGCGATCCCCTTGAGAGGAGAGCAGATATTCGGACATGAAAATGGTGCTTTCCAGATATTGGGCTTGGGCCAGGGGAGGCCATGACGCGAAAGCCGAGGGCAGTGTCTCGAGCAGATCGCTCAAGGGATCATAGCTCTCCATGGCGCGCTGCAGCTCAGGAGAGAGAAAACGCTGGCAGCGCCGGGTGTTGCGCCAGCGCAGGCGGTGCGAATAGAGCGGATCGTCGACCTCTTCCAGCTCATAGCTGAAGAAGGCTTTTAGGTAAGCTTCGCTCTGGCGAGCTAGATCGGGAAGATAGGAATAAATCCGGCGCAGCAGCCTGGGGCGCAAGGTCGACCGCGGCTGTCGGGCCCAGAAACGCCGGATCTTGGCTTCCTTAAAGAGGTTGTAGCCGGCCAAGATTTCGTCCGCTCCTTCGCCGGTGAGCACCACCTTGATGCCATGCTCGTGTACGAGCTTGGAAAGAAGGAACATGGGCGCCGGAGAGGTGCGCAACAGGGGCATCTCCGTGTGCCATATTACCGCAGGGAAGACGCTCAGGATATCCGCTGAGGTGCAAACGATTTGGCTATGTTCGGTGCCCAGGAAGGCGACCATTTCAGCTTGGTAGGAGCTTTCGTCAAAAGCCGCGTTGCTGAAACCGATGCCAAAAGTGCGCAGAGAGCGCTTTGTATAACTCTTGGTGAGGGTGACAATGGTTGACGAATCCAAACCACCGCTCAGATAAGCGCCCACCGGCACGTCGGCGCGCAGACGCAAGCGGGTGGCGTCGATGAGCAAGGCGCGCAGCTCTTCCGCGGCATCCTCCAAGGCGAGGTCGGCGCTTTCCCAAGCGATCGAATCCAGCGCCCAATACTGCTCGCATATCAAGCGATCCTCTCTGACCCGCAATAGGTGGCCGGGTGGAAGGGCCAAAATATCGCTGAATATAGAACGAGGGGATAGCGTCGTCCAAAAGGTGAACACCTGGGCCAGAGAGATCGGGTCGATAGAGGGGGACATCTCCGCATCGGTTAGCAAGGCCTTGACTTCCGAAGCAAAGAGCAAGCGATTGCCGATGGTTACATAGTAAAGGGGCCGGATGCCCAGGCGGTCGCGGGCTAAAAGGAGCTCTCGCCGGCGGCTGTCCCAGAGAGCGATGGCGAATTGTCCGTTCAAGGCGCTCACGAATCGCGGGCCTTGCTCCTCATAGAGATGGACGATGACCTCTGTGTCGGTTTTGGTGTAGAAACGATGGCCTTTCCGTTCTAGCTCGGCGCGCAACTCTACATAGTTAAAGATTTCGCCGTTAAAGACGGTCCAGATGGTCGCGTCTTCGTTGGAGATGGGCTGCTGGCCGCTCTCCAGATCGATAATGCTCAAGCGCGCGTTAGCCAGCCCTACGTGGTCATCCACATAGATGCCGAATTCGTCGGGCCCCCGGTGCTGGAGCGTGCCGAGCATTTGGGCCATTTCCGCAGGGGAAGGGGGCACCTGGGGCGCTAGATTCAACTTGCCGGCGATACCGCACATTAGCTCAATGCCTCGTCACGCAGAGCGGTTTTGCGGATCTTGCCCGAACTGGTCTTGGGTAGCTCGCGGCGGATTTCGACCAGGCTGGGAACCATATAGTCTTCGAGATGTCTTTTACAATGGGCGATGACCTCTCGCTCGGTCAGCGCCCCTTCTCTCATGGGCACCACGATGGCTTTGATGGCCTCGCCCAAAACAGGATCAGGCACGCCGACGACCGCGGCTTCGAGGACCTCGGGCATCGTGTAAAGGACATTCTCGATCTCCTTGGGACTCACCTTCTCGCCGCGAGATTTGATGATGTCATCTTTGCGTGCCACAAAATATAGGAAACCCTCCTCGTCCATTCTGAAAAGATCGCCGGTATGTAAGACGAATTCGCCGGGCAATGGGCCCGGTTTGAACATCTTGGCGGTCTCTTCCGGATTTTGCCAATAGCCGCGCGTAACGTGCGAGCCGCGAACCACCAACTCGCCTATCTCGCCCGGCCCGACGCGTTCCCCTTGTTCGTTCTCGATCCACACTTCTGTATTGGGGATCGCGATGCCGACCGAATCGGGGCGCCGGGCGAGCTCGGCCGGCGGGAGATAGGATACCCGTTTGCACTCTGTGAGGCCGTACATGGAGTACAAGGTCACCCAGGGAAAGAGCTCCTGGAGGCGCCTGATATGGCTGACCGGCAAGGCAGCTCCGGTGTTGGTGATGTAACGCAGGCTGGAGCAATCGTAATGCCCCACTCCTTGGAGTTGAAGGAGCATGGCAGAGATCGTGGGCACAATCGGGAACCCCGTGACCCGCTCGGCGGCAATTCGCCGCAGGATCGCGTGCGGATAAACGAACCCTCTTTCCAACACAAGGGTTGCCCCCACCATAAAGGCCATAAGAACTTGATATAGGCCATAGTCAAAAGATAACGGAAGCACATTGATGATAATATCTTCAGGCACGTTTTCCAGATAGCTGGTGATCGATGTCGCCGCCGTGATCATATTCAGATGGGTGGACATGACCCCCTTTGGGAACCCCGTGCTACCCGATGTATAAATGAGGGCAGCTAAATCGATGTCGATGCAGCGCCTTGCCGGCCGGGTTGAAGGGTATTCCATCTGCACAGCTTCGTAGGCTTGGGCGGCAAGGCCGAAATCGCCTTGGTTCTCTTCGCCATCGACCAATAACAGATAGGCCAGGCTGGGTACCTGGGGGCAGACTTGATGCAGGATGCTTGCCAGGCGCGCATGGCCGATGAGGGCGCGCGCTTGGCAATTGTTGAGTACAAAGGCGAGTTTATCCTCTTTGGTGGTGGGGTTGATGACCACAAAGACGCCATTCGCCTTCAGTGCGGCAAAGATACTGACCACCGCCTCCACGGAGTTGCCCAGATAAATGGCTACTCTGTCGCCGCGCCGAACGCCGGCGGCGATCAGAGCGTTGGCCAGGCGATTGGCCATGGCGTCGATTTGCTCATAGGTGAGACGTTGGTCT
The DNA here is from genome assembly GCA_014360745.1 of Chloroflexota bacterium. Classification (GTDB taxonomy): domain Bacteria; phylum Chloroflexota; class Anaerolineae; order UBA1429; family UBA1429; genus JACIWY01. The sequence goes on along the minus strand of JACIWY010000214.1, from coordinate 389 downwards.
TCAAAGACCAGCGCGACCTTGGAGCCGAACTTGGATGCAGACTGTTCAAGGAAATCTCGAACCAGCATGTCACACCCCAGATTGACGATACGGCGTCACAGAACTTGGGCCTGGGCGAATGAGGAACATACTCAAGCACATAGGGGTATACCAAGCTTGCGATGCACGTAGGCGACGAGCCCACGGATGGAATCAAAGTTCTCGGGCACCACATCCTCATCGGCGACATCGACACCGAGCTTCGTCTCGAGAAAGAGCACCAGCTCAAGAATGCCGGTGGAGTCCACAATTCCTTCTTCCAAAAAGGACGTATCTGGATCTATTTCCTTCTTTCTTTTATAAAAGAAGAAGGTCTCGCGCACGAACTCGCTTATTTGCCGTTCAATGTT
>JACIWY010000213.1 GCA_014360745.1 Chloroflexota bacterium | reverse complement strand
CCCAGCTTGCCGAACTGGGCGACGATCTTGCGTACGTCGTCCAAGTCGAAATCGTTGAGGTAGATCTTTTCGCAAATGTTCAGCGGCGAGTTGTTGCCCGACGTGAGGGTATAAAGATCGACCGCGCCGCTAAAGACGAACAAATACTTGGCCAACCTACCGGTGAGGGTCCTACCCTCGGTGAACACGGTGCGTAGCGTGTTGAAAAAGCTGTCCGAGACATCCGGCGCGAGGGCGCCCACTTCGTCGATGAGCAAGACGATGCGTGGCACAGCCACGTTATCGGCCAATTCGCGCAAAAATTCGAGAAACTCGACCGAGCTATCCACCTGGCGCGTCGCCAGCATGGGCAGATCGTCGCCGAGCAGTTCGCGCAGCTCGGATAGGAGGCGAAAGGCGACAAAGCCAAAGCAAGCGCTGACGTCCTGAGCGCTGAGCACCGAGAGGTCGATAAAGATACAGACCAGATCCCCTTGCAAAAGGTCGCGGAGCCGCAACAGCAGCGTGGTCTTGCCGGTCTGGCGGGCGCTGAGAATGGCCACGTATTGGGTCACCGAGGGTTGGCGCGCGATGCGCAGGGCGCGTTGCAAAGCGGGCCGATCGATGATCAGATCGATGTCGGTGGCGGAAAGAAGGGGGCCTCGCGTCTTGAACAGGGCCTCCTGTTCTGGGGCGAACCCGCGAAAGGTGGGCAGGAACGCCTGAGCCGCCGATGCCTCGGCGGGCCGCTTCCCGGGCGCCCGACGGAGGTCTTGGGTCCAAAGTTGCCCGCTGATGGAGCGCAAAAAGAGCACCGGCGCGGTCCAGTCATTGGGATCGTCGCTGGCGGCGCTGGCCCCCACACGCCCCTCGGCCATGCATTCATCGATGCTTCTCCCTTGGGCCAGCGCCTTGTAAAACGAGCGGGTGAAGCGAACGGCGGCGCGATCCTCCACCGGCCATTGCATGGCCACCACCGCCGCCACCTCGGCGCGCACCAGTGCCGGCGCCAGCCCGGCCCAGGCACCGGTCGCCGTTTCGCAGGCGTTGAGCAGAACCAGGTTAGTGCCGTAGCGGCGCAACATGCGCGCCGCTTCGGTAGCGTTCAAGCGGTGTGAGAGGCCGCGATCGTCCTCGAGGATCAGATAACCGGCCCTTTCCTCCTCGACGTATTCGCCGTGCCCGACGAAATGCACGACATCGGGTTGATGATCGAGGAGCTCCATGTGCAGTTTTTCATGGGTGGTATGTTGGCTGACGATCAGCTCCACCTGCCCGCTGGCGATCAATTCCTGTAAGGCTTGGCGGAGCATCTTGATCTCGCCGTCGCAATCGAGTTGGGTCAAGTCTTGAGGAGAGGCCACCACGGCCATGATCTTGAGCGTGCTCGTCTGACGCAATATCGGCGGCGAGGAGCCGATGCGGATATAGCGCACGACGGACACGTGGGGGTCAAAGACGAGAAACTCGCCCTGGCGAGGGTCGTAGAGCAGTTCCCAGGGCACGCGGCCGAGCTCCCAGGAGTTGATGTGCAACCTCAGGCGCAGCCCCCGCCCTCGCTCGCGGGCGATCTGATAGCTTTCACGCCATAAAGAGAGGCTGGCCTCGGTAAAGACGCTCTCGAACAACGCTCGCCCCAGGCCCATAGCCTCGGCCGGCGTGCGATGGGTGCGCTGCGCGGTCGCCTCGATGTCCAGCTCGAGCAAAAAACGATAGCGTCGGCCCTCGCCAGCCGGGGAATAGAGCACCTCGGCCTCGCCGGTATGGGTTTGAGGATTCCAATCTCCCAAGCGAAGGTCGAAGCTAAAGTATTCCATGGGCTGAGCCTCCCGTTGCCGAAGCTCCTGGTTGCGCGCGATCATGGGATACGTCCTGGCCAGAGGGCGACCTGGCCGCCGGGATAACGCCGACGAAGGTGCGCCTCCAATTCCAAAAGCGCGCCCTCGTCGCGGGCCACGACGATGGCGAATCCTCCGCCGCCAGCGCCGGCGAGCTTGGCCCCGATCAAGTAGGGCCGGCACGAATGCAACAGCTCGTCTATAAAAAGATTGGTGCAACCCGGATCCATGCGCTTGTTGATCTGCCAATGCTCGGCCATCAGCTCGCCAAAGGTCTCCAGGTCTTCGTTGAGCAAGGCGCGGTGCATGGCGCGGGCCAGGCGGGCGATCTCTTCCAACATGTACACCATCTCCGGGTCACGGGCCATCCAGCGGGCCATGATGTGGCGCAACAGGTCTTTGGCCAGGCGCCGCTGCCCGGTGTAGACGAGGCCCAAGCGTGTGTCCAGTGCCTGGCGCAGCGCCGGCGATAGCGGCACCGGCTCGATATGGGCCACTTGGGGCAACCCCGGACGGGTGGTGATCAGCTTGATGCCGTCTGTCAACCCACCGATCTGATCTTGCCAGCCGCCGCCCGTGGTGATCATTTGCTCCAGGCAAAGCACCTCGTCAAAAAGGCGCTTCAGGCGGGTTTCGTCCGCTTCCAGGTCGCCGGCCTGGCCCAATAGGCGGGCCAGCGCCTGTAGGACCGCTCCGGCCAGGATGCTGCTCGTGCCCAGGCCGGAGCCGCGAGGGATGGAGGTAGCCGTGGTGAGCCGCAGGCCAAAGCCGCGCCTCTTGAGCATATCGGTTACCGGCTCATGGGGGTTGGCATCCGCCGGCACGAGGCCGCGAAAGACCAGCGCCGCCTTGAGCAGGGCAAAGGGATCGGCGGGGTTGGCGTAATTCAAGATCTCGCCCACGAGGCGCGGACGAATGGTGGAGCCGATATCCAGCGATTCAAGCTCCAAGATCGGCTCGTCCAGGAAAGTGGCCTGGGCCAGTATGGGGCGCTCGCCGCGCAAGGTAAAGGCAGCGTTCAGCACCGTGCCGCCCCGTTCCAGGCTATAGGGTGGCGTATCCGTCCACCCACCGGCGAAATCGATACGCGCCGGCAGCCGTACCGTTACCTCTCGTGGGAGCGTGTCGAGATCGAGAGTGCGGATCTCGCCGATGCCGGTATGGGCGCGCACCAGGCGGGCCAGGGAAGAGAAGGCGCGTTGTTCCCAACGGGGATCGCGGGTCGTCGGATGCCGATCCAAGGCCCTGGCCAGGGCCAGATAGCCGCGTATGGGCAGCCAAGAATCGATAGAAGCCTCCAGCCAATCGGCGACCAAGCGTGCGCGACGAGGGGCGTCGCCCGCTTGCCCCAACAAACCGGCGAGTTCCTCCGCCGGGCGCTCGCGCTCCAGGCCGGCGCAAAAGCGCCGCGCGCGCACCCTATCTTCGATCTCGGCCTCCAACGCGACCATGCGCCCGACGTCGGCTTGCAGATAACTCTCGTGGAGCGACAGGCGCTCCGCTTCTCGCCAGCGCCGGACCTCTTCCTCTTGGGCCTGGGCCGGTTCCTGAAGCCATAGCACGGCCTCCAAGCTCGCCTCGCAGCTTTCGCACACGGGGTACAGGTGGGCGTTCCACAACGTCCGCTCAGCGGGGTCATCCAGGCCGGGCCATAGGTCTTGGGCGGAAAGGAGGCCTTGGTCCAGCCATTGGCGCCAGGACACGTTCAGGAAGGTGCCCCCGCCATCGACCGGGCGCTTGGGATCGTCGGCTACGCCGTACAAGCGGGTGATATATCGTCCGTCGCGCAGGGGGATTTGGTCCAGGGCCACGCCGGCGCCCAATTCCAACCGGGGGCGCGCCGTGGCCAGATGGGCGACCAAACCTTCCTCCTGCGCGACAAGTTGGCCTTCGATCAACGCATCGAGCAAACAGGCCGAACGCAAGTCGCCATCGTCGACATAGGCGTTCACGGCCGCCCACTGACAGCCCGAGCGCGCGGACACCGCGGGGCTCACCCAACTGGCCGCGTCGCGCGACCAGCCGAGGGTTATGCCCTGGCGCATGACTTCCAGGTACTCGGCGGTGGTGCCAAAGTGAACGAAAAGCGCAGGATGTAGCTTTTCCACGCCGAAGGGCAGGCCGCGCAGTTGAGCCCAGATGGTACGGCGCGCTTCTCGTAGCTCGGCCGTGGCCGGGCCATCGCTTTCGTCGGCCAGATAGGGCTCTAACTCGGCATCCTCGGCCAGGGGGGCTAACAAATCTCCATACAAGTTGATCGTCACCCCCTGAACAATATACGGCGTCAATGCGTCGGCCAAGGCCAACCAGCGACTGATGGTCTCGCCGTCCAACCAGACCAAGCCGGTGTCGATCTGCACCTGCCCATCGGCTCTGAGGGCTCCGGCGCGATGCATCTCCTCTGGCGAAGGTTTGTGCAGGAAGGCGCGCACCCGTTGGCCGGCCTCGGCACTGACGTATATGCCGTGGTTGGCGCCTATCTCGACGGGAGCGGCGGCGGCCACGCCGGTGACCCCCGGGCGGGCGAAGAGAAGCTGTAGATGGTCAAAAAGCAAGAGCACATCGCCAGAGGCCACGAGGAGACCGGCGGGGATCTGCCCGGGCAGGCCGGAGAGGGAAACGAGGAACTCGTCGAACAAGGAGGAAGGGCGCCCGTCGGGCAGCTCGTGGGGCACACGGGCGAAGAGCTTGCCGGTGGCCGAGCAATGAGGCAATCGACGGCTGTCGCCGCCGGAGTGAATCATCAACACGCGCCGGCCGCCCAGCAGCGCCCCATCATCGGCCAGCAATTGGAGCGCGCGCAACGTCGCCCCACCGCTGCCAATACGTAGCCCGCCCCCATCCGGCGCAGCCGGATCGGCGATGACGCGAAATTCGGTGCCCGACGGCAGCAATTGAGCACGGCGCCGAGCTTCGATTTGCACGCGATAGGCCTCGGCCTGGCGCTCGTTGCTGGCCGTCAGCACGCAGAGGTCCCACGGACGCAAAGGGCCGCTCTCCGCAAGCGAGGCCAGGTACTGCTGCCAGTTGTTGCGATAGGCCTGCTGCAAAAGGGCCAAGCTGCCCGGATCCAAGTGTGTATCGAACACAGGGGTTCCCTCCGCGAAAGCAGATGCCCATGGCGATTATCGACATGACAGCCTGCTTCGATTCTAACACGGCGGCGGTTCCTGTTCAAACTGCGGGCTTTGCCGTAGGTAGGGTAGCTTTTGGAGCGCTTTCTGCGGGCAAGGATACCCATGCTCCTCGGCTCTCAAGAAGCGGGAGGGCAGACGTGGACGTCCGCGCCCCTTTATCCCTCATGAATCGAGGAAAAAGGATCAGCCGATATGCAGCGCGGCCAGGGAGAGGGCTGCGCGCTGCATGGTGCGCCGAGCGCGGGGCCACCACGAGCGGGCCAGCCAGCTCAGGTAATCGCGACGGGTCCAGCCTTCCCCGCCATAGCGGCAGGAGCCGCTTTCCAGGGCGCGGCGCAGATCGTCGGCCGTATGCCCCCAAAAGAGGGTGTAGGCCGTGCCTATAGCCTCTTTGTGATGGGCGTCGCTGCCGCCGGTCAAAGCCAGGTTCAAGCGGCGGCCCAATTCGACGGCGCGACCGCCTGCTTGGGGATCCATCTGGCAGCCGTTGCAGGCCTCGATGGCATCGACGTCGAAATCGCCCCATTCCTCGGGGCGTGGTCGCGGCCGATGACGCATGGGGCTGTTGGTCATGCGATCAAAGGGGTGAGCCAAAACGGCGAGGCCCCCTTGGGCGTGGATGAGGGCCACCGTCTCTGGGATGGAAAGCCCGCAGGGTATCCCCTCTTGCAGATAAAGCCCCAAGACATGCCCGCGATTGGTGGAGACCTCCTGGCCGATGATGACTTGGAGGCCATAAGCCGGCGCCAGGCGGTGCGCCTCCAACGCGCCCTCGAGGCAATCGTGGTCGGTGATGGCCAGGATGCGTATCTCGGTGTGACGCGCGGCGTATTCGAGGATCGAGGGTACATCGTCGGCGCCGTCGCTATAGGTGGTATGAATATGAATATCTGCCCGGCTCCAACGGGAATGGGGCACGTGGAATCCTTTGACATGATAAGATTTGGGAGAGCGAAGCAAACGTTCATATTATGGGAGGTCTTGAGAGGGTGTCAATTTGGGAGAGTGATGTGAGGGCGTTGAAAAACGAGACATAAAAGGAAAAGTCTGCCCGGCGGGCAGAGTTCGCGCATCGTGGTGATTCGGCTACCTTCGGAGCTTTCCTCCCAGTCCCCCAGCCGCGCCAGGAACTGGATCTCGGGCCACCCCATCGTCACGCCCATCTCGCACAGGAACCCCGCCGCTACCTAGGCCAAGGCCAGTAACACCCGAATGGCCTCCAGATCCAGCACTTGAACCGTTTCCATCCCCAGGCAGCTCTTGATGTACTTGAAGGCATCCTCTACTGCCCACCGCTGGCGATACATGCGGAGGAGCTGCAAAGTTATCTCTTTGCTGATCACCGGCCAGTCGGTGATCAACAGCCACGGTTCCAAGCGCGTGTTGCTCAGGGCCACTTTCACCAACCACAGCTCCTGCTGCACTTCCTGAACCTCCCCCTCACGCCACACGTTACGGTCGTAGGTCAGTTTCAGCGGGCAGGCGCTGATCGCCACCGT
>JACIWY010000212.1 GCA_014360745.1 Chloroflexota bacterium | reverse complement strand
TCTCGCCGAGCTTTGCACAGGACCATATCGTGTTCGCCAACACTCTCGCCGGCCTATGGCGGGCAGCACCCCAGGCTCTCTACACTCCGCTTCTGTTGCACAACGCGAGCGCACGCTGACCGATCTGTCCGGAGCATGGGGGCTTTCAGGCTAAGAGGTGCCCATCATGAAAATCGATTACGCAATCACCCTACTAGTTGCCACGCTTCTCTTGTGCGTATCGGCGGCCCCTGCTTTGGCCGACGGCGAGCACGAGGGATCGCTTCCACCGACAGAACACCCCCTTGCCGACCGCTTTCGCCGAGCGGCGACGTCGCTCTTGGGCACGGCCGCCGATCTTCGCCTAGGAGCAGTGTCCCGCTCCTACTATCCCCTCACGGGGCGAACGCTCTACCATGCCAAGGTGACGGAGCGAGTCGGCCAACAAACGGTGGCCATAACCCTCGACGAACACGGTCAAACGGTAGATGGCGAAGCTGCTTTCCAGGCAGAGCAGCAGGCGAGGCGGGCATTGTACGGCAAATTGGAACCCTCGCTCTATGCAGCGCTTCAAAACGCCTCGGAAGAGGCCGGCTTCTCGATTTGTATCTGGCTGCGGATGACCAACCCTACGCTCCCCGCTTACAGCCATTGGTATCTGCAACGCGCAGGTCAGAGCGCGTTGCCCGAGCCGCTCTCTCGCGCTCATGAGCCCAAAGTAGCCGCCTATGAGCATCTTTTGCCCACCAATGGCGTCTCGCTCGCCGAAGTAGAAAGGTCGCTACGCGAGGAGCGCGAGCGGGTTCGAGAATCGGTTGCCGCGACGCAGGCGCCTCTCTTATCCTACCTGGCGGGCAAAGGCCACGTTCCGGACAGCATCAGTGCTCATGTGCCGATGATCTGGATCACCTTGCCCAAGGCCGAGATCGAGGAACTGCAACGGAGGCCCGACGTTCTCGCCATCGGGCTCCTGCGACGCGAAGACAACGCCCTGGACGTGGCCAAGCTCGCCACGTTCGCGGATTATGCCTGGGATGAGGGCTACAACGGCAGTGGGGTCAAGGCGGCGGTTATTGAGGTGAACGGCCGAGCGGCCACCGATAATCCCTATTTATGGGGCATTCTTCAAGACGCTCAAAGCGCCTGCGCCGACGCCTGTAGCCATGCCACCGCCGTCGCGGGCATGGTGCGTAGCCGGCATGTCCGCTATCGGGGCCTCGGCTACGGCACCCTCCTGCGGGTCGGGGGGTCATGTGGAGGGTGGATTAACCAATTGCAGGCAGCCACCGAACGGGCTTTGAATTGGGGGGCGGTGGTATTCAATCACAGCTATGGACATACAGACCCTGCTGGGGAGCCCGACTATTCGGAACGATTCTTTGACAGCCTTGTCTGGTATCATCCCGGAACCCACTGCATTTCCGCCAGCAATTCGGGGCGCGTATATGCCGACGCCTGGGTGGGCCATCCGGCCCAGGCCTACAACGTCCTCAGCGTGGGGGCTTACGATGATCGCAACACCACTACCTGGAGCGACGACATAATGGCTCCTTTCAGTAGCTTCCGCGATCCCGCCTCTGCCAACGGCGATCGCGAAAAGCCGGAGCTTTGCGCCCCTGGCGTGAGCATCATCTCCACCAGTACTCAATCACCTTGGGTGGCCGATATGGGCCAGGGCACCAGCTATGCCTCTCCTATGGTGGCCAGCGCGGCGGCGATGATCATCCAGCAGCGCCCCGAGCTGGCCGCCTGGCCTGAGGCTATCAAAGCCATCCTCATGGCCAGCGCCCTCAACAATATCGAATACGATTGGAAGATGGAAGGGCGCGACGGCGCCGGTGGGATCGACGCTCAAGAAGCGGTCACCAAGTGCGCCAAACGACGCGCCTGGGGGGCGTTCTGGGTCTGGCCGAACAGTTTCGATGCCAACGGCGACCTCTATATCCCCCTCGATCTCCCCATCGCCGATCGCGCACGGGCTGTCATCGTCTGGGCCGTCGATCCCAATTACGCCGATTACCCCTCGCGGCCCCAGGCCGACCTGGATCTCTATTGGCTCGATATGGAGGGCAACGAGATTACAGCCTCCGAATCGGGCGACAATAACTTTGAAGTAGTGGGTGTATACGATGTATCACCGGCTGGCCGGCGCACGCTGCGCGTCCATGCCTACCGTCGGCCACCCGCGCCGATGCGATTCGGCTGGGCTGTGCACTGGTGGGATGAGTAAAAAATCAAACGTAAAAGGATAGATGGAAATGGAAAAAGCAACCAGAATAGTATGGCCCCGGGTGGGCGTCGTTGAGATCGAAGAATTCCAGGTCGGAGAGCCCGGACCGACCGAGGTGCTCATCAAAACCTTGTACACCCTGATCAGCCCGGGCACCGAGCTGGCCTTTTTACACGCTCTGCCCAACACCCAACACGCCGGCTTTCCACAACGGCCGGGTTACAACTATGTCGGCCGGATCGTCGCCGTAGGTGCCGAGGTAACCGACCTAAACCCCGGCGATCTCGTCATCGCCCACAAGGGCCATGCCAGCATGGCCCGCGCTGCGGCGAACGAGGTGCTTTCGGTGCCGGAAGGGGTCGACCCCCGTCAGGCCGTGTACAGCACCATGGCCGCCATCTCTATGCAAGCGGTGCGCAAGGCCCAAATCGAATTGGGTGAGGCGGTCGCCGTATTGGGCCAGGGGATCATCGGTAACCTGGCCGGCCAGCTTGCCCGCTTGAGCGGTGCCTTGCCTACGGTGGCCATCGATCTGGTGGAATGGCGGCTAAGCGTCGCGCGGGCATGTGGCGCCGACATGTGCATCAACCCCGGCGACGGTGGCCTGGAGGCGATCCGCGCTGCTATGGGCCGCCCCGATGTCGACGTGGTGTTGGAAGCCACCGGCGCCCCCGAAGCGGTGCACGATGCTCTGGCCCTGGCCGGCTATCGCGGGCGAGTGGTGCTCTTGGCCAGCACCCGTGGCGTCACCAAAGAGGTAAACTTTTACAGTGAAGTGCATCGGCGTGGTATCGTCATCATCGGCGCCCACAACGCCGTGCGGCCCAAACATGAGTCCAGCCAGGCCTACTGGACCCAAAAGGATGATTGGGATGTGGCCTTGCGCTTAATGGCCACCGGACGCCTGGAGGTGAGCAGGCTAACCACCGACATCTTGCCCGCATCCGAGGCGGCCAAGGGCTATGAGCTATTGCGCTCGGACAAGGCGGCGCATTTGGGCGTCTTGCTCGACTGGTCCAAGTAGCTCGGCGATTTTGACGGCCTACCCCCTACCAACGCTCGCGATGCACGAGCTGCTCCAGCTCCTTGCGCAACTTGGGCCCAGGCGTATCCGCCGGATACCCCAAAGGGGTCATGACCACCGGCTCCACACCTTCCGGCAGGGCGAACACCTCGCGGGCCGCCACGGGATCAAAGGCGCCGATCCAGCAGGTGCCGAGCCCCTCGTTCGTCGCGGCCAGGATCAAATGGTCCATGGCGATGGCCACATCCACATCGCCATAGTTCTTGCCATCGCGACGCACCCAACAACGGCCCCGTTCGACGCAGGCACAGAGCACAATGGGGGGCTGGCTGGCGAACCAGTCGGCGTTATAAACGCGGCGTAGCTCTCGCTCTCGCCCCGCCGTTCGGGCCACAACCAGGCCAAAGGGTTGACGATTGGCCGCCGTGGGCGCCAGCCGAAACGCTTCCAGCACGCGTTCCAAGGTCTCGTCGTCGATCTCGCGACTCTGATATGCACGGACCGAATACCGCTTCCGGATCAACTCGTTGAACTCCATCCCATCCCTCCTGGTTACTCACAGGGCACACGGCATATCCTTGCACGAAGCCTCTGGCTATACCGTTTGGCGCTTTGCCGCCGTGACCTCGGCGGGCACCGCTTCCGATACCATCTTCTTTAATAGAGCGACGGCGCCCTGCACATCCCGATAATCCACGACCTCCGACGGCGTGTGAATGTAGCGGCAGGGCACAGAGAGACATCCGGCGGGCACGCCAGAGCGGCTGAGCTGCATCGCGCGGGCGTCGGTGCTGCCCAGCTCTAGCACTTCCAATTGATGGGGGATGCCCAAACCTTCGGCAGCACCGATCATCCATTCCTTGACAGCCGGATGGGTGAGCATGCCCGAATCCATAATCTTGATCGCCGGCCCGGCCCCCAGGCTCACCGCCATGGGATGGGCTTCGGGGGTATCGCCGGTGCCGGTGACATCCACAGCGACGGCCACATCCGGTTCGAGGCCAAAGGCGGACACGGCCGCCCCCCGGGTGCCGACCTCCTCTTGCACGGTAAAGACGAAATAGACATCGTTGGGAGAGCTTTCCATCTCCAACAACGTCTGCAGGGCAATGGCGCAGCCGATGCGATCATCCATCGCTTTGGCCACCAGCCGATCGCCCATTTCGGCAAAAGATCGCTCAAACGCGCCCACATCGCCTACCCCCACTGGCGAATCCTTCGGCGAGGTAGCCCCTACGTCGATAAAGAGCTCCTTCCATTCGGGCTTGTCGTTAGAGCGAAGCCACTTTTCCCAAGCGATGACGCCGAGCGCCCCTTGAGCAAAGCGCACCCGCCCGCCAATAAGCGTGGCCGGGCTGACCCCGCCGATGCGCGCAAAACGCAAAAAACCCTTTTCATCCACGTGGGTAATTATGAGGCCGATCTCATCCATATGAGCGGCAACCATGACTTTGCAGCCCCCGCCGCTTCCCTGCTTGAACGCAATAAGGTTGCCCAAGGCATCGGTGCGCACTTGGGCCACGCCTCCAATGCGCTCCTCGATGAGGCGACGCACTCGCCCCTCCTGCCCCGAAGGGCCATACGTCTCGACCAACGTTTGCACGAGTTCCTTCACGATGGCAGTCCCCCCTCTAGGTTATGCAGCGCCGCGACCACAAGCCGCACCGTGTGCTCAAAATCCTCCAGGCTCAACAAGGCAACCGGCGCATGAATATAGCGACAGGGCACCGAGACGACCGCAGCAGGCACCCCTTCACGAGCCAGATGCAGAGCGCCCGCATCGGTGCCGCCGGCCACGGCGCGCTTGAACTGGTAGGGCAACCCCGCCTCTTCGGCCGAACGCACCAGCAGATTGACCAACCGGCGGTCGGCGATAAAGCTATTATCCATTAGCGTGATGGCCGGCCCCTTGCCCAGCTCGGTTACCGGGCTTTGATCTTCATCGCTGGGCAGGTCGTCGCAGATGGTGCCTTCCAAAGCCAGGGCTACATCGGGATCGACCGCATAGGCCGCCACCCGCGCGCCACGCAAGCCGACCTCCTCTTGAGCGGTAAAGACGGCATAGAGATCAAAGGCGTAGCGTTCACGCAATACCTCGACGAGCACGGCGCAACCGGCCCGATCATCGAAGGCCTTGCCCTTGACCGCGCGCAGGCCGCCCTCCGACAAGGTCTCAAAGGAGGTGTGGAACGAGACATAGTCGCCCCTGGAGACCCGCTTTTCGGCGTCGGCCTTGTCGGTCGCGCCGATATCGACGGCCAATTCCTTGAGTTCGGGCACTTTGCTGCGTTGGTCGGCAGGGATAAGGTGAATCGGCCTGTAACCGATGACCCCGGGCACCCCATCCTTGCCGACGAGCACCTGTTTAGAAAGAAGGATGCGATCATCCAACCCACCGACCGCTTCAACACGCAGGGTTCCATCGTTGTTGATGGCCGTGACCATAAAGCCGACCTCGTCCATATGAGCCGCCACCAGGACCTTGCGCGGCCAGGAAGCTCCATCCGTCCCCTTCTTCAGACAGATGAGGTTGCCCAAGGCGTCTAGGCGATACTCATCGACCAAATCGCGCACCGCATCGAGCAAAAGATCGCGCACGGCCCCCTCATCGCCTGACACGCCTCGGGCCTCCGATAGCTTTTGCAACAACACTGTATCAGCCCTCCCTCCTACAGCCCAAGCTCAGCGGCAAAGGCGGCGTCAAGCCCGGCAATAAAAAAGGCCAGCAGACGCCCCGTACGTTCCACATCTCTGATACACAATGTCTCTACGCTAGTATGCATATAGCGCAAAGGGATCGATAATAGAGCTGTGGGGATCCCTTGGCGGGCCACTTGGATCGCCCAGGCATCGGTGCCGGTGGGGCCGGTGACATATTCAAACTGGTGCTTGATCTCGTATCGGCGGGCCACTTCGGAGAGGCGTTTCTGCATCAAAGGATGGATATTGGGGCCCACAGCGATCGAGGGGCCGCCATCCATGGCGATGCTCTCCTCTTCCTCAACCCCCTTTTGCCTACCGAAACCCACATCCACGGCCACGGCGATGTCAGGAGCCACGCCAAAAGCGGCGACCGTCGCGCCCTTGAGCCCGACCTCCTCCTGGCTGGTGGCTACGGCGTACACGTCCCAACGATGATCGAGGCTGCCCAGCTGCTCCAAACAAAAGATCAGCGAGGCCACTCCGGCGCGATCGTCAAAAGCTTTGCCGGCCAGGTAGCCGTTGGCC
>JACIWY010000211.1 GCA_014360745.1 Chloroflexota bacterium | reverse complement strand
GAGACGGGTAAAATGTATTCTAGCCAACCTCTCTCGACGGATACAGGGCTCGCATCGCGCACTCGGATGGAACCCGATATCCCGCGCTCTGATAACGGTAGCGTCTCCGGTGCGGACTACTTGCAACGAGCGTAACTCGCGGCTTTCGGCGCACGACTCACAGGCCCATTCCCTCACGCCGCGGGCATCGGACTCTCACCTACCTCCGACTCTCTGAGCTTCGATGCGCGAGGTACTCTTCCTGATCCACGTCGTTCATTATAAAGTTATAGCCATTATAGCATATAGCCGCCGGATTGTCAAGAATTTGAAACCCGTTACCCGTTTTTCTCCAGGGTACTCCGTCATGCCGCCAACATCTTGTCGATAGCCTCGACGAGCTGGGCCAGGTTCCGCACTTGGTAGACCTCGGTGCATAGCGCAGCGTAGGCGAGCATGTCGCTATCGCCAGTGCCCCATTGCGCAGGATATTCGGGATTCATCCAGATGAGCCGCCGACAACGTCGGCTAATATCGCCAAACACATCGAGCGCGGGGTCGTTAAAGTTGTTGCGCGCATCGCCCAAGACGATGAATGTGGTTCTGGAATCCAGGGCGTCGGCGTGTTTATCTTGGAATTGGCGCAAACTATAGCCTAGATCGGTGTTGTAATGGCCGGGCGGGAGCTTGGCCAAGATGGCGCGCATCCCTTCCTCCGGTCGAGCGCCGGCTAGGTCGTCGCTGACCTCCTCTAAATGATCGATGAAGGCAAAGCTGCGCGTTTTTTGCACCTGATCTTGAAGCTCGTACATAAGCCATAGAAAGAACTGGGTTACCGGGCGCATGGAGGTGCTGACATCGAGAAGCGTCACCAGCTTGGGTTTCAAGCGGCGGCTCTTGAAGCGCAGCTCCATGGGCACGCCTCCGTAGCGCAGATTGACGCGAATGGTACTTTTGGCATCGAGTTTGCCGATCTTGCCCCGTTTTTGGCGCAAGGAGACCCTGGTGCGCAGCCTGGCCGCCAACCGCCGGACTTCGTCGCGTAGAAGTTCTATTTCGCGTTGGCTGAGGTACTCAAAAGGTCGTTCCATGAGCTCGGAGATGGATTCGCGCTTTTCACGCATCTCCTCTGCCGTGTGTTCGCCGATGGCTTGCCCGGCGAATTGTTCTAACTGTTGTTGCAGGGCCTGCTTATTCTGTTCGATCTGTTCGCGAAGCCGGCGAATACTCTGCGGGTCCATGCCCATCATGGCCAACAATTCCATAAGGGCATCCAAGAGGCGATCGAGTTGTTCCCAGCCTAGCATCTGTTGCATTCGTCTGGCCATCTGCCGGGCCTGCACGGGTGAATCGGCCCACTCGATGCGCGCGTCGCGAGCCAATTGCTCGAGTTCCTGTTGGCTGAAGGGTTCGCCACGGAGCAGCTTTTCCAACAATTGCTGGAGCTCGCGCAAATGTTGCATCAGGTCGCGGAATTCGTGCGGCATGCGCACGTCGGGCATGCCGGGTTGTTGGCTTAGCTCTCGAAGTTGTTGGTACATCGAACGCCGATCGCCGCCCTGCATCAAGGAGCGTAACATTTGTTCTATGTTGTACGCCAGTTGTTGCAGGGCAGTTTCGAGCATCTGCCGCTGGTCGGGCGTCAGGCCGCCCAGCGGATTGGCCATAGGGGGCTCGTCCAAGCCAAAGAAGAGGGGAAAGAGCTCGTCGAAAATAGGTAGGTCGGGAGCATTCTTGACCAAGGTGGCACGCAAGGCGAGGCGGAAGAGCTCCCTTTCTCGCACTCCCAAATGTTCGATGGCGTGCCAGGCATCCTCGCTCTCGGCGATAGAAACAGGCAGGCCGGCCGCCCGCAGCGCAGCGATGAACCTAACGATTCTGTCTTCCATGTCCGTTCCCTCCGAGGTTGTGGAGCATATGGCGCGCGCGGGCTACGTCGGCCTCATATTTCAACAGAATGGTTAGGGTGTTTTCCAAAAGTTCCGGGTCGAGATTCTTGGCGTTCAAGGTCACCAATGCACGTGCCCAATCCAGCGTTTCGCTTACGCTGGGCTTTTTCTTGAGATCCAGCTTGCGCAAGGCTTGTACTGCTTCAACGGCTTGGCGTGCCAAGCGGCGGCCCAATTCCGGCACTTTGAGCTGGACGATGCGCAGTTCTTCCTCAACCGTGGGGTAATCGATATAGACGTACAAGCAACGGCGTTTAAGTGCTTCGCTCAACTCACGGGTGTTGTTGCTGGTGACAAATACGGCGGGGCGTTGTTTGGCGACGATGGTGCCAATCTCGGGGATGCTCACTTGGAAATCGCTGAGCACTTCCAAGAGAAAAGCCTCAAACTCGGCATCGGCACGATCTATTTCGTCGATGAGCAACACGGTGGGTCGATCGTTGTTGATTGCACGCAGCAAAGGGCGAGCGAGGAGGAAACGCTCGGAGAAAAAGACGTCCTCCTCGGCAGCCAAGCGATCGGCGGCCTCGGTGAGGGTGCGGGCATCGGCCAGAACATCGGCCAGCTTGTCGCGCAAAAGTTGGGTGTAGAGCATTTGTTTGGCGTATTCCCATTCGTACAGCGCCTTGCTCTCATCCAGGCCCTCATAACATTGCAAGCGGATCAGGTCTCGGCCAGTAGCGGCGGCCCACACTTTGGCCAACTCCGTTTTGCCGACACCAGCCGGTCCCTCGGCGAGCAGGGGCTTGCCCAATTTTTCGGCGAGCAACACGATAGTGGAGATCTCGGCACTGGCGATGTAGCGCTGCTCGGCGAGGGCATTGTGGACATCTTGAGCGGTTGCGAACATGATTTTCTCCTGACGCTAACTCAGTTCTATCAACAATATTGTTGGTGAGACGATCTCCTGAAAGGGAGTGCCTGCGTGGGATAGAAGCGGGATGCTATCAGGAGGCCGTCCGAGGATCTAGTTACCTATAATACTCGGACGGCCCAAAAACGCAAGTGGCTCAGAATATCTTGAGCGTAGCTGCGTCGCGTTGGCGGGGATCGGTGGCCCGGTGGGCAGCGACGATATCTTTGTTCAAGCGATGGCCGAGGCCGGGTCCATCGGGCAAGAACAGGTAGCCGCCCTCTATACGTTCGGCCGGCTCAATAAGCTTCGCTCGCCAATCTGCTTCTCCCCAGGCATATTCAAGGATGAGGAAATCGCGCTCGGTGCTCATGGCCTGGGCGCTGGCCGCGGCTGCCACCGGCCCCGAGGGGTTGTGAGGCGCGACGAGCAGGCGGCTCATGCGCGCCGCGCCGGCGATGCGCTTCATTTCGCCCAACCCGCCGCAGTGTTTCACGTCGGGCATGATCACGTCGACGATGTGTCGGGTCAGGAAAGGGCGAAAGCCCTCCATGCCATAGACGCTCTCCGCCGAGGCCGTGGGCACGGATACGTTGGCCGTCACCCGCGCCAACTCATCCAAGTACAGATGAGGGACGGGCTCCTCATACCAAAAAAGGTTGACGTCCTCGAGTTCGCGGGCTACCGCGATGGCCTCAGACGCTTCCATACGTCCGTGGCAGTCGATGAGCACTTCGACCTCCTGGCCCACGGCCTGGCGAACGGCGCGAACCCGTTCGACGCCGGTGCGCCAGGCGGCCTTGGGACCGGTGCGGATGTGGTCCGGATTGCGCAATTCATCGAAAGGGGCCAGCTTGACCGCGGTGAAACCCTGGGCTACGGCTTGGGCTGCGGCTCGAGCAAAGCCCTCCGGGCTTCGCTCTTGAACGTGGCGATTGATGTTGGCATACAGCCGGATGCGATCTCGCACCGCTCCACCCAAGAGGGTGCGTATCGGCGTGCCGAGGAACTGGCCAAGCACGTCCCACAGCGCTTGTTCGATCCCGCTGAGGGCGGTATGTTCTACCCTGCCTGCCGATTTATTGTTCAAGCTTTGCCAGATGGCCTCGATCTGCAAGGGGGATCGCCCTCTGATACGAGCGGCCATCTGTTCGATGGCGCTCAGGCATAGAGCATCGTTGCCACTGTGGCTGGCCTCGCCCAAGCCCGTAATCCCCTCATCGGTGTGCACATGCACAAATACCCAATCTCCACGATGATTGACACGTACAACAATCGGTTCAATTTCGGTGATACGCACAAGTCCTCCTTAAAATGAGTGTGGATGCATTGGTATCAAGGGCCGGCTATATTCGGCAAAGGTCCGACGGCGATTCTCTTAGATCGACTCACGTGATATAATATCCGCCGAACGCCGAACAACCTAACCTTCGCGCTTGCGGATGGTGCGATGTCAAGGTCAAGGAAGGAGACTTGCATGCCCCAAGCAGCTTTTTGTGTCAGCCAGCATCCCGATACCCATTGGACGCTTTACCATCTCAGCGCCACCGGCGAGACGCCCGATGAGCGCACGATTGCCTCCTTTGTGCCGGAGACGGGGTGTAACCTGATGAGCTTTAAGGTGGGCACGGTGGATTACCTCTATGGCTTGGAAGGTGGCGAAATCGGGCCGCGTTTATTGGGCACGCCCATTCTTTATCCTACACCCAATCGGGTGCGCAATGCCGAGTTCACCTTCGAGGGACGTATCTTTCGTTTCCAACCCAACAATGGCCCGCATTTCATTCATGGTCTAGTTCGCGATGTGCCCTGGCAGGTCGATGAGCCCAAAGTGAGTGAAGGGAGCATAAGCGTCTCGGCGCGGATAACGTTTGAGCCGGGACGTGCATGGTACGATCGCTTTCCCATTCGCAATTCATTGGAGCTGACCTTTCTCCTACGGCCACGAGCCATCCGTCTGGTTTTTGTCGTTCGCAATGAAGACTTGGAATCGCGCCTGCCCTTTGGGCTGGCCATCCATCCCTATTTTCCCATTATTGGGCCACGCGAGAGTGTGCGCATCCAGGTGCCGGCCCAAAAATGGATGGAGGCTGATCATTTGATTCCCACCGGTCGCCTACTTGACCTTGCAAAAGGGCCCGTGGATCTTACTCATCCCACTTGTCTGCAAACTCTGGATCTCGATGACGTGTTCTGGGGTGCCGAGCCAGAACATCCACAGGTGATCTATTATGATCAGATCGGCAAAAAGGTGACCTTGCGGGCCAGCGCCTTTTTCACCCATTGTGTGGTATATACGCCGCAAGGGCGCCCCTATTTTTGTATCGAGAATCAATCTTGCTCCACTGACGCGCACAATCTGTATGCCCGTGGCCTGCAAGAGGCAGCGCATCTGGCCATCCTGGAGCCTGGCCAATCGCTTGAGGCCTCGGTAGAAATAGAGGTCAGCGAACAATAAGCGTTCGTCAAGCTGTTTCGCCGAACGGACCGCTTATCTCCCCTGATTGGAGCATCGACAGGAAGGGCGAGTCTTCTATATCCAGGGGCAGATCCACTCGGGCGCGGCGGCGACTCGATTCGTAGGTGGCAAAGATCAGCTCGGTAGCCTGTAGCGCCTTGCGGGCCGACAGTTCAGGCTCTCGCCCCGTTTTGAGGGCATCAATGGCGTCTAACACGGCTAGCCGTACATAGTCTTCGCCGTGCAAACCGGCACCGACATCCAGCGCTTGCCATCCTCCTGTCGCGCGGTTCCATAGGCGCAAGGGCAGCTCGGGGCTATGCCCTACTTCGATGCAGCCTTCGGTGCCCACCAAACGGTTGGCAGCTTCCAGCGCAGATTTGGCGCCGGTCAGCAAGAGGCCATAGACGCCGTTGCGATAGCGAAAGTAGCTGATACCTTGCCCTTCCACCGGCACGCCAAAAATGCGGCGACCTTCGCGGGGATCGATCTGCCCTATGACCCACTCGACCGGCGTTTCGTCGTTGTAGAAGAACATCATGTCGAACCAATGAGTGCCCCAGTCGAACAAGTTGTCGCAACGCGCTTCCAGGCGCAATAACTCGCCGATGGCGCCTTTGTGCGCCAGCTCTTTGGCTTTGCGGAACGGGGGCCCAAAGCGTCGTTGATGATTAAAGGTCAACTGAACACCTCGCTCAGCACAGACCGCAACCATGCGTTTGGCCTCTCCAAAGGTGGGTGCCATGGGCTTCTCACAGTGGATGGCACGAACGCCAGCTTCCGCCGCAGCGATGACCATCTCTGCGTGAAGATGGGGCCAGGTCGTGATGCTGACCATGTCCAGCTTTTCCTTGGCCAGCATCTCGTGATAATCCTCATAGATGCGCTCGCCGCCATGCTGTTGCTGAAAAGCGCGGGCGTTTTCCACGTTGATGTCGGCCAGGGCCACGATCTCGGCATCTGGCGATGCCTTGTAACCCCGGGCGTGTGCATGTGCCATGCCAAAGCCGGTGGCGCCCTCCATCTGTCGTGAGCGGCCACAGCCGATAATGCCAACGCGCAACGTAGCCATAACGATTGTTTGCCTCCCTTCTAGGATGATCCTTTCAATGTCGCTACGATTCTAGGCGACGCTGAGGATACGTCAACCTGAAAGCATGGGGAGGCTTTCCAGCGAGGTATTGGGCACTTCCCAAGTGCCCGACATCCTTCAAGTCACTAGTTCGGGATAAAAAAGGCAGCTCTC
>JACIWY010000210.1 GCA_014360745.1 Chloroflexota bacterium | reverse complement strand
CCGCCTCCCCAAAGGAGGACCCTTTGGGAGGCGGCCTTATGCTGTGATCTAGGCATAGTCCAGGACGGTCGTCAGCTCTTCGCGCTCGCCCGCAGTGAGGATCTTGTCACCGGCGGCGGCGTTCATCCGCGCCTGCTCCGGCGATTTGGCGCCTGGGATGGCCACCGGATCGGCTGGATGTGAGATGACGTAGCGCAGAGCGGCCATCACCATATCCGGCCCGGGCCGGACCACTTTTTTAAGCTTTTCCACCATCGCGATCTCGGCTTCGTACTGCTCACGTTGCCCTTCGCCTGGGTTCCAGCGGCTGCGCACTTGGTCGGTGAAGGTCGATTCGGCGCTATACTTGCCGGATAACAACCCTTTGCGTAGCGGGCCGCGCACCAGTACGGCGATGCCGTGTTCCTGACAGTAGGGAAGAAGCGCCTTTTCCGGCTCGCGGTTGAGCAGCGAATAGTCGATCTCTACCACGCTGCAACTGTTGTGGACGTTAAAACGTTTGAGCACTTCCAGATCATTGGTCGAGATACCGTAGGCGCGGATGCGGCCTCGTTGTTTTAGCACCTCGAATGCCTCTAGATAGATGCTCGGGTCTTGGATGTCGCCCTCGTGACAGAGCATGACATCGACCCAATCGGTGCGCAGACGGTGCAGCGAGGCATGACAACAGAGCCGGATCATGTCCACCGTCGTCTTGGGGACCCCTTGGCCGGTGCGTTCTCCCCAATGCCCGATCTTGCTCACGATATAGACGCGATGGCGGATACCTGATAGCGCCTGCCCTAGCCGCTCCTCGGATAGCCCGTTGGGAATCCCGTACGATTCGGCGGTGTCAAACAGGTTCACCCCTGCGTCAAAAGCGGCACGTACAGTAGCGAAGGCCGTCACATCGTCGATTTCGCCCCATTGGTTGCCGATGTTCCAGGTGCCCATGCCGACGGCGCCCACCTTCCACCCCAGTCGCCCGAAATTGCGATATAACATGGTCCTGCCTCCTTCTCGTAGATATACTTGCGGGCGACAAGCGCCCGATACGTCGGTGCTCACGGGGACATTATGCCCCGACCGTATGGTTAGCGTCAATTGTTGGCGTGAACGCTCGCCGATGCTATACTCCCCCACCATGACGCAAGAGTTCGATCATCTCTATCTATCGCCTCACCTGGACGACGCTGTCCTTTCTTGTGGGGGCACCATACACTATCAGGTATGCGCCGGCCAGAGGGTCCTGGTGGTCACCTTTTTTACCGCCTCTCCTGCAGATCCTGCTTTTACGCCGCATAGCCGGGAACTGTTTGCGCGCTGGAACCGAGGTGACGATCCCGTGGCTATCCGACGCCAAGAGGATCGCCGGGCACTGTCATTGCTGGGCGCCGAGGCGCTTCATCTGGATTTTTTGGATGCCGTATATCGCACGGATGCCCAGGGTTCGGCCCTTTATCCCGAGAAGGGCGATATCTTTGCTCCCCTCCATCCCCAGGAAGAGGGCTGGTCGTCGGTCTTGCTGGCGGCCTTTTTGCGCCGGGCACCCGTCTCTCAGGAAGTGGAAATCTCGGCGCCACTAGGGGCGGGAAGGCACGTAGACCATCTCCTCATCCGAGAGGTGGCCCTGAAGCTTTTGCAAGCAGGGTATAGGGTACGTTTTTACGAAGATTATCCCTATACCGGCGATGCGGAAGCCGTGCGACGAGGCATGGCGCCCTATCCTACGTATTGCTGGAAGAACACTCCTCAGCCTCTGGGGCCAGCGGATCTGGCCGCCAAGAAGGAGGCCGTGGCCTGTTACGTCTCTCAGATCAGCACTTTTTGGCCCGACGAGCCTGAGATGCGCCGTGCGCTCGCCGAACATGCCTGGCGGGTGGCCGAGTTGTACGGCGTTTCCCCGCCGGCCGAGAATTATTGGCATCTTGATATCACCTGCATCCATGAAGGATAAAATCGCCCATGACTCCGCCTTCCTGGCTTGTTGCTATCGCGCGCCTTGTCGTTACCCTGGCCGTGCCGATCCTTTTGGTCGTCTCGCCATTATACCTTTTTATTAGCCCTGCCTATGTGCGTTTCCAATACCGCCGCGAGGGCTTTCCGCCCTCCAGCCGTTTCACACCTCAGGAACGGCAACGCCTCTCTGATGTGTTGGTCAACTATTTGCGCGGCCGAGCAACCTATGAGGAGATGGCCGGCGCGCGCACTGACACCGGCGAGGTGGCGCTGCGCGCCAAAGAGGTGCAGCATATGGTAGATGTGAAACGGGTCACCGATACCTTTTTTGTGGCCCATGTGGTGGCCGTGGCGATGCTGTTCATCGGCGGGGGGATTCTCTGGCGCAGCTCATCGCTCGCTGGCTTGGCCTTTGCCCTGCGTTGGGGTGTTTGGGTCACCGGCGGGCTGATAGCGCTTGTTCTCTTGAGCTCCATAGCCGATTTTAGCAGCTTTTTTACACGCTTCCATCAGTTATTTTTCAGTGCCGGGAGTTGGCTCTTTTACGAGGAAGATACGCTGATTCAATTGTATCCCCTGGTGTTCTGGGGAGATACAGTGCTCCTATTGGGGATCACTATTCTGTTGGAGACCGGTATTCTCTATGCGCTGACGATTTGGCTCGCCCGGGCGGGCGGGGGAAAGATTGGGGCGTGATCGATCCGGAAGTTGCTCACCTATATTATCAGGAAAATGAAGCGGCCCACGGTTTTGATCATGTCTTGCGCGTGTGGAGATTGGCCGAGCGGATCGGCCGTGAGGAAGGGGCCGATCTGGAGATATTGAAGGCTGCGGCGCTCTTGCACGACGTGGGCCGCGCCGAGGAGCTGCGCACCGGCGCCGATCACGCCGAGATCGGCGCTCGGAAGGCGATCGAGATCCTGCGCGGGCACTCGCGGGAAAAGGTGAACGCTGTAGCCCAAGCCATCCGCGAACATCGCTTCCGCACCGCACAGTCTCCGACGAGCTTGGAAGCAAAGGTGCTCTTTGACGCGGACAAGCTCGATAGCATCGGCGCGATCGGCATCGCTCGGGCTTATGCCGTGGCTGGGGCCCGAGGGCAGCGCCTGTGGGCTAAGGTTGGGGAGGATTATGTCCGGCGAGAGCCTACAGAGGGGCAACGGGATATGCAGGCTGATGAGCACACGCCGGTGCACGAGTTTTCCTTCAAATTGTCGTGCTTGGCGGAGCGCCTGTACACGCCCTCAGGCCGGCGCCTCGCCGTCGAACGACACGAATTTATGGTTCAATTCTTCCGACGCCTGGAACAAGAGATCGAAGGCCTGCTCTAGTTGGGCGAAGCCAACGTTTCGGCCTTCTCCCGCTCGCGAGCGGCCAGATCGGCGAGGGTTGTGTTCTCTAGAATGTGCCGCGTCGCGTCGCGGATGCGTTCCCACACTTCGCGCACCGCACAACATTCGCTAAAGGAACAATCGACCGTCACTTGCTTCTGGATGCATACCGTTGCCTCGACCGGCCCTTCTAGGGCAGCGACCAGCTCGGCCAGTTGGATGCGTTCCGGTGGGCGGGCGAGCATATGCCCTCCCTGGGGACCTCGTCGGCTGTGGATGAGGCCGGCCTTGCGCAGAGTGATGAGCAGTTGATACAAATAATTCTCGGGAATGTTGCGCGCTTCGGCGATCTCTGCGCTTTGCACATACCCCTCGCCATAACGGGCAGCGAGTTCGATCATGGCACGAATGCCATATTCCCCTTTGGTAGAGATTTTCATGCCGCTCACCTCCGCGACCCCCGCTCGAAATACAGGTTCTCAATCAATTTACTTTATTATAGAAGCGGGCTCGAATCTGTCAAGTTATCATGGCTGTGATTTTATGGTATCATGTGAGTGCCTGGACTATGGCAAGTGGCGGTTAAAACCGCGTTAACCTTGGCCAAGTCGCCTTAAGGCAGCTGGTCCCGCTCAGAAATCAGAAAGGCGGGGCAGGGAAGGATCGCTGTGATTTCCGCTATCGTAGAGCCATGAACAAGACCCTTGTCGAAACGAACGCTGCGCGCGTCGAGCGGCTGGCCCATTTTCTGTTGCGCGCCGTGAATAAGGCCAACCACAAGTATCGCTTGCTGGAGGGCGGCGATCGTGTTCTGGTGGCCGTTTCCGGTGGCAAGGACAGCATGACATTGCTCGATCTGTTGTATCGTTATCGGCGCATGGCGCCGGAGCGATACGAGATAATGGCCGCGCGCGTGCTCAGCGATTGGCATTGTGGTCGGTCTGTGCCCGAGGCCTGGCTCGCTGCCTGGTGTCGTGAGCGGAACATTGCGTTCTACACGCCGACGATTGCGCTCCGTGAAGAGATCCAAACCGGCGAGGCGAGCCCTTGCTTTCGTTGCACCTGGAATCGGCGCAAGGCGCTCTTTTTGCTGGCCGATGAGTTGGGCTGTTCCAAGGTTGCTTTGGGCCATCATGCCGATGACATCGCCGAGACGACGTTGATGAACCTTTTTTATAGCGGTCGGCTCTACCGCATGGCGCCCAAAGTGCGTTTTTTTGATGGCCGTTTGACGGTGATACGTCCGTTGGTGCTCATCGAAGAACGCGACATCGTGCCCTATGTCCAGGCTTGTGGCTTTCCCATCGACGGCGAGCCGTGCCCGGCGGGGGAACGTTCGCGCCGTACGATGATCAAGCGTATCTTGCGCGAGCTAGAGCACGAGTCACGAGGCGTCAAGCGCTCCATTATGCGTGCTGCCGAGCTACACGAGCGGGCCTTACGGCGCGCCGAGCGCTGTGAGGAGGAACCCAAGTGCAGCAGCACAACGTCGGAACCGCCGCCCGATTGGGCCCCGTAATCTGTTTGAGGAGAACAGCCGTGCCTGACTTGACCGTCCCCTGTACTTATTTCGAAAGCCCTGGCGCGCACAACACCGAGCGCACCCTTGAGCTGGCACACGCCCGGGCGGAGGCCTTGGGTATCCGTTACATCCTCGTCGCTACGACGAGCGGGCAGACCGGGGCTCGCGCGGCACAGCTTTTTGAGGGCGCGCAGGTCGTCGCCGTGACACACTCGACGGGTTTTGCCAGCCCCAATCAGCAAGAGTTAAAGCCCGAATACCGTCAGCAGATCGAGGCCGCCGGGGCCAAGATTTTGACTTGCCAACATGCTCTGGGGGGCATCGGCCGCGCGGTGCGTCGCAAGCTGGGCACCTATCAGATCGACGAGATCATCGCCTTTACGTTGCGCACCTTTTGCCAGGGGATCAAGGTGGCCTGCGAGATCACGCTCATGGCTGCCGACGCGGGGCTTGTCCCCGCCGGGGAAGAGGTCGTGGCTATTGGAGGCACGGGGCGTGGCGCCGACGCGGCTGCCGTCATCGCGGCGGCCAACGCCCAGGACTTTTTCGATCTGCGCGTCTTGGAGGTCATCTGCAAGCCGCGCTGTTGGCGCTAAAAGGCGGGATTAGCTGCCTTTTACCCTCGCCCCTTGACCGCACCCGCTGTGAGCCCGGCGACCATGAACCGCTGGCCTATGGTATAGAGGAAGAGCACCGGCACGGACATGATGACCGCCGCGGCGCTGAGTAACCCCCACGGCGTGACGTCGCCAAAGATCATTTGCGCCAGTCCTAGGGCAATGGTCATCTTGTTCTCGCTGGCGATAAAGGTGGCGGCAAAGAGGTATTCGTTCCAAGCCTGGGTGACGCCAAATAGCGCAGTGGCCAGCAGGGCGGGCTTGGTCAGGGGCAGCACGATGCGGGTGAACGTCTGTAATCGGCCACAGCCATCGACCATGGCTGCCGCCTCGAGCTCGCGCGGGATCGAAGAGTAGTAGCCCATCATCAGCCAGACGGCAAAGGGCAAGGTGAAGGTGGGATAGGAAAGGATCAAAGAAAGCATGGTATTGGTCAGCCCCAGGCGCGTGAACAGTTCATAGATTGGGATGACCAACAACACGGCGGGCATGAGATAAGAGATCAGGACCCCATTGGCGATGACTGCTGAACCGCGCCAGCGCAGCCGTACCAAGGCATAGGCGCTGAGCGAGGCGCAACCGGTGGCGATGATGGGCGAGATGGTGGCAATGACTACGGTGTTGCGCAGCCAAACGAGAAAATTATGCCGAGGCCCCAACAAGGTGCGAAATTGATCCAACACCCAGGGGCGCGGCCAGAGTACAGATATCCAACGGGTGATCTGTAGATCGGTCTTGAAAGCGGTGGTGATAACCCAATAAAAGGGACCCAACTCGAAAAATAACAACAGAATCAGCACCGCAATGGCCGCAGCGTCGACTAGCCGGCGCGAGAAGCGGGCCAATCGCCCGACTTGTTGCGCTCGGTCTTGGAGGAAAGAGCCGACAATGCGCCGCAGCATCGCGGCAAGTGCCGAGGCGAGCCGCTCCAACAGATCGTTGGTTAACCAAAAGGCGGCCCCTGCAAGCCGGAAAGGCCAGGTTGCGGCACGTCGGACCGCCCGCCCAAAACCGGAGTGTGTTTCAGAGATCGGGGCTTCGGGCCGCGAGGGCGATAGCATGTAATGCAACAGGCCCATAATGGC
>JACIWY010000021.1 GCA_014360745.1 Chloroflexota bacterium | reverse complement strand
ATAGGCACGGTGACCGAAGCCACCCGCCAGGTGACCTCGACGGTGCCCCCGCTTGGCGACATGGCGATGCGGCTGCCCATGGGCCGGCCATCCACGGCGAACTCCAGCAGCGGGCCATAGGTGACAAAGGTGCGCCCGGCGCGCACGGCCTCCTTCCAGGCCTCGTAGGTAAAGGCCTGATCCTGGGCCACCTGGGCGTAGGTGCGCACCGTGCCCACCGCCGTGAGCGCCGTCATCTTGTCCGTGCCGCCGACGGCGGCGGTGAAATAGCCGTTGTTCAGGTAGCGATACCAGTCGGAGAGGGAGTAGGGGTTGATGCCGCTGTACAAGTCACCCCAAGAGGTCATCTCCACGGCATCAATGTCGCCCAAGGTGATCGAGGCGGCGTGCTCGGCGCGCGGGTTAGGAAAGTGAGGCAAGACGACGACGCCCTTTTGTTCATGACACCGGCGCGCCCACTCGGTGAGCAGGGTCTCGATCGGGTCGCCGATGGCCGACTCGGTAGGGCCGCCGGTGGTCATCGGGGCGATGATCGAGCCTTCATAGCCCAATAAGGAAATATGCCCCAGCACATGTTGGCGGTTCTCGGTGCCCACGCGCACCAGATACTCGCCGTCTCCCCCTGTTTCCTTGGAGCCCCAGGTGGTCTTGCCGTCAAAATCACCGACGTTGGTCATCAGCTCTCCCCACTGGCTGGCCAGCAGGTTGACGATATTTACCCCCTCGCCCGATCCTTCGAGCAACGCCGAGGTGGGCGACAAGAAATGCACGTGGGTGTCGGCACTGACCCAACCCCGTTCGCGCCAGGGCAACACCTTTTCGATCTCGAAGACAATTTCTTCCGTATCGCCGCGCACTTCCACCACCCTGCGCAGCGGCCGGATTTCAAACCCTTTGGAGACCTCGATGTAGACCGGCCCCAGCGGCAGGTCGACGCGCGTCTCGCCGGGGATATAGGTGCAATAGTGGATTCCCTGATGCAGGAAATCGACCGAATAATCCTCGAACCAGGCGCCGTTGGGGATGCGGTGGCGATCCACCGGCGGCAGGTACTCTCCGGCCGAGCCATGGATATGCAGCTTGACCGGCACCGGCCGGCCGGTGGCTTTTTCGACCACGCGCAACCTCACCCGCTGTGTCGCCGGAGGGATCACGCGCAATGCGTCGGCTGCCCCTTGAGACTGTAGCTCGGCCACAGGCACCATGCGCTGATCCCACAGGTGAAATCTGGCGTCGGGATGGGCCGTGTATTCGATCAGAATTTGTCTTTCCGCGAGCTCGGGGAGCTGGTTGTTGTAGCTCTCTGCCCAGCCCTCGTCGGGGTAGAGAGGGCGGGGCTGGGCCGAGATCACCTGGCCGAGATCGAGCTGGATCTGGGCCAAGCGCCCGAATTCATCCAGATAGGGATCGAAGGGCGTCCCCTCCGGCAGGGTGAGCAACGCCTTGCGGCGCGGGTCCCAACGCAGCGGCTGGCGCGAGGCTTCGCCGGCCGAGATCGCCGAAAGGAGCACTGTGCCATCCTTCGGCTCAAGGCGCAGGCCGACGATGGCCTTTTGTGGATGAGGGTTCTGCCAGGCCCAAAGCCAATTGACCCATAGCCCCGCATCGCGCAGCTCGACGCGCGTTTGGCTGCGCCCCCAACTGGCGGCGGGTTGTTCATGGTGCTCGCGCACCGGGCTCGGCTTGATGTGGGCCACGGCGCAGAAGCAGTTCTCGCCCCAAATGCGTTGAAAGGCGCCGATCTCGAAACGGCGACGCACGGGCAGCCGTTCCTCGCTGCCATCCTCGTACAAGACCACATACTCGGCGGCGGTCTCTCCCAAGTGTCCCTGGCCGCGCATGGGCGAGATAAAACCGTGTTCATCCTTGGGCAACGGCTTGAGATCTGCGGTGTGCATAAAGACCAGCCAGCCAGTACGTAAGGGATCGAGGTTCAGGGTGATCGGACGGTCTCGCAAGAGGACCAGCCGATCGATGCGAAAAGGGATGCCCCAGCAGGTGCATTCGCCGCTCAGGACATGGGCGGCGGCTTGGGCCATCTCCTCTGAGACGCCGGCCAGGGGCAGGTCGCCCGGGGCCACCTGCCCCTGGATCATCAACGGGCGATAGAGCGGACTACGGGGGCCATCATGAAGGCTGGGCATAGGGGGTCTCCTCTCTAGTGCGCGCGGGCTTTTGCCCGAGGCTAAGTCGATCCGCGATACAACGGGTTGGCACCACGACGGGTCAGCCCGGGGGGCGCGTTGTCGCGCTCTCGCTGGCGTTCCTGCTGGGCAGAGAAATAGGCGAGCCACTCTTTGGGCGCGTTAAGGTCCTCGGCGCCGTGAGGCGTCTCGCGCTGGCGAACGCGCACCATGACCGGCGTGTTCACCGAGGCGCCGGCGACGATGACCTGCCCCTTGCTCAAGGCGGGCAGCTCCAAAAGCAGGTCGCGCCCCACCGATTCAATGCTCTCGGCCACGCGCGCCTGGTCGACGGGGTTCACGATGCGCATGATGCACTGGGTCATGCATTGCGAGAGGACGTCGCTGTCCAACTTGCCCGGTCGCTGGCTGATGAGGCCCACGGCCACGCCGAATTTGCGCCCTTCGGAAAGGATTTGTTTAAGGATCTGGGTGGTAACCAGGTCTGCCGCGGCAGGGGCAAAGTTATGCGCCTCTTCGATGAGCACAAAGGCGGGGTAGGGGAGATAATTCTCCTCTCCGGCGATGGCGCGCCCGCGCACCGTGTCCTGCCGCGCTTGCCAGAGCCGACGTAGCAATGTGGCGACGATGATCTGCTGTTCGCGTTCGGGGATCTCATTGAGCTGCAAGATGGTGCACTGGCCGGGTCGAAAGAGATCCTGGAGGGGTAGGCTCTGAAAGTTGTCAAAGACGCGCGAGCCCAGCACCGACTCGATGCGCCAGATGAGGGCGCCGATGGTGGGGTCATCTTTGGAATCGCTCTCCGGGTCGGTGATGGGGCTCTCGTCGGCGCCAGCGCGCACGGCCACGATGAGTTGCTCTTTGGTCCATTTGTCTTTGTATTGCCGCTGCACTCGGCCGTAGGCGCGGCCGAGGTAGTGGTGCATGCGCTCCGAGAGATTGGGCAACAGGTAGCGCAGGTCGCCGATGTCCAACGAGGAGACGCGGACTTTGATCTGATCGGGGCGATAAATGCGCACCTGTGGCTCGTAGGTCTCTTCATCGAACAAGGATTTGCCCTGTAGTTCCGCCAGGGTGTCGTATTCGGCGTGTGGATCGATGATCAACACCGCGGCGCGGTTGTTGGGCTTCATCAACTCTTCAATCATCACTGCGGCCAGGTAGCTCTTGCCGGCGCCGGTGGAGGCGATGATGGCCAGATGGGTGCTGGTAAAGCCTCGGGCATCCAGCACAATGGGCACGGCGTCGGGCGAACGGCTGAGCAACGAGCCGATATGCACCGCGCCGACCTCGCCGGGCCGCGAGCGGCTAAGCACCTCGGCGAGCATCTCGTCCGGAGCGATGTAAATAGGCGCGCCGGCGCGTGGCGGGACGCGCGGGTTCACAAAGCCGAGGCTGGAATGATAATAGCCGAGAATGGTGGCGGTGATCTCGAACAACGACGCCGGATCTGACGTCGGGGCTTCTTGCGCAAAGCCCAACAGCTCGGCCAGGGCGCTGGGGGGGATGGTCGGGTCGGCCATAAAAGTGTCGGGGTAAAGGCGCAACGGCACGCGCCGCGTCACGCGGCTGAGGATGCGCTGTGTTTGGCCGTCTACATCGGCTTCGTAATAGACAAATTCGCCATACTTGACCTGCTGTTGGGGGTCGGGGGCGACGAAGGTGTATTCGTGGGGCGTTTCCCCCGGCCCTTTGGTGGTGCCAATGGGCAAGGTTGACATAGAGCTCCTTTCACGTGCAGCCTGCGGGGAGCCGGCGCGAAGCACTATCCGACCGGCTCAACCCGCGACTTCCAGGCCAGGTTGTTTTCCAACACGGCCAGGTAGGGGGCTTCGCGAGGGAAGAGGCTACGCAAGCGGCTCAGGATGGCCAGGGCCAGATGGGGGGCCAACGGATTGTTCATGGTGGCCAGGGAGGGCAGATAGGCCAAGCGCAACGGGCCGCTCCCCTGAGGGTAGCGATGGAAGGCGACGACCTCCTCATCGCTGAGCCGCCGCACGCGGGCGTCGATGGTGGCCGCCACCGCAGGCACCCCTTGGCTCGCTCGCCCTTGGGCATCCATCTCGCCGAGAACAAAGATGGCGACGAGGGTCACCTTTTCATGGAGATAGTCGGGCGAAAAGATGGCCAGCTCCTCCTCCGGCGAGAGGCGAGGGCCAAGCGTGCCGAATTCGGGGTTGAGCAACGTGGTGTTATAGATGACGCCGACCAAGTAAGAGCCGGATGCCTGCGCATCCTGGCTGCGCTCGATGCCCACGAACGTGCCAAAGCCATAATCGACGGGATCGGGCGTCCATTCCGTCTCGCCGGGATTATAGATCTGACAGAGATATTCGATATGGGAACTGGAATTGACGAGTTTGCCGATATACATGCACTTGCCTTCCCTGCGCGATAGAACCCGATTATCTTCTACCTCTCTTGCTCAACGCTTTTTTGCTATACCTTAATTCCACGCCCAGGCGATCGATGAACTGTTGAAAGATGCCGTAAAAGCGTTCCCGGTCGCGGGCGGTGATGACGGCGGTGGCGTCGGCGGTTTCCACAGCGTACGGATAGCCGATGCCGACGATACACTCGGCGCGGACGACATCGACGACCTCCTCAAGCAGGCCGGCTTCGAGGAGCCAAGCGGGGAGGTCGAGCCGCGCCGGGGGGTTGGTCGCGGTCGTCTTGAGGTAGACCAAATGTACGCGCTCATAGTAGCGCTCGTCGGGCGAGAGCTTGGTGGCCAGTTCATCATCGCGGGCACAGACCCAAGCCTCGGTGCGATCTCCCCAAGCCATCTCGCGGCGCAACAAGGCCGGGTCGCTAATGGTCGGTGGCGCGCCTGAAGGGTGTTTCAAATAATAGAGCATGGTCACCAAGTCTTTGGCGTAGGAGGTATCGATATAGCCCACCAGGGGCACGCCGGTGCGTTGTGAGGTATGTAGGAGATCGACGGTAGCGGCCAGGTAGCGGCGACGCAACCGTTCGGGTAGATTGGCGGCAAAGCTGGCGATCAGCGAGCCGTCAAAGAAGCAGACCGGCAGGGGCTCATGGCCCGACAGCCGGGTCATCTCGTGGATGAGGGTCGAGCACTCGAGCTCGTAGCGACGAAGCTTGACTTGTTGGTCTGGGAAGCCCTCTTCGTTGGCCTCGCCGGTCAATTCGTCAGGGGCCAGGACATCGAAGGTCAAATCTTTGACGTAATCGCCTTCGGCGCGGTGGTGGTTAATAAAGCGCGCCACTTGCACAGCGCCCACGGGCAGCGAATAGTCGCGGCTAGGGGAGATCTCGGAGCCATCGACGGCCACCGTAGGGCGGTCGCGTAGGATCTCTAACGCCCAAGCGCGCGCCTGGCCGTGATGTTCCCAGCGAGCCGCAAAAGGGCGCACAACGGGGTTTCCGGCGATCCGCTCGCTCGTCGGACGGGCGCCGGGGCGCTCGATCTCGCTCAGATAATGCCAGACCTCCTCGCGGCTCATCGAGGCCAGCTCGCACAAGGCATCGGCGTAATGGGCGCGCTCTTGGCCGCTCTCGCGATCGTAAGTACCAAAGCGGTCGCGTTTGCGTTCGAGGGCGTTAACGACATGGGTCGGGCTGAGCATTTACAATACCTCTACGAAGCTGCCGTTTTCTCCCTTAATGACGCGGATATAGCTCTCCGCCGCCTGCTCAAAAGTGTCGTCATGGCTGATGACGAACATTTGGCTGAACCCGCGCACCTGGGTGATCTTGTCGGCTAGGCCCTCGCGACGGGTAGCGTCGAGATGGGCTGTGGGCTCGTCAAAAAAGGCGATATCGATGGCGGATGAAGTGCGCAACAAGGCCAGGCGCAGGGCCAACGCAGCAGTCATCTGCTCGCCGCCGGAGAACTGGCGGAAGGTGCGTCGACAACCTTTTACCTCTAAAGACAATTCATAATCCTCCGACCATTCCAGCCGGGCGATGGGATCCTCCATGATATCGGCATAGAGTGCGGCGGCCTCTTGGGAGATTTGGCGTACCAATTGACGGGTGACGTGAGGGCCGGCCTGGCGCAACAGATCGCGCACCGTTTCGAGGATGCGGGTCATCTCGCGCACCTCATCCAGGTCGCGCAGGCGCGCTTCGCGCTGCTGATCGACGGCCAAGAGCTGCTGAAGGTTCTCGCCGACGACGCGCAAGCGTCGGCTCTGTTCTTCTTGCAACGCTCTGGCCTCGGCCAGCTTGGCGTTCAGAGAGCGTTCCTCCTCGCGTAGGCGGGCATGTTCGATGGCATCGTACTTCTCGGCCAGGCGGGCCTGATGTTCCTCTAGTTCCTTGATCTGGGCCTCTAGCGTATGGACCTCCTCCTCGGCCTGCGCCAGCTCCTGCCGAAGCCGAGGCAGAGCTTGTGCCACGGGCTCGAAACGGAGCACATCCTCGTGGTCGCGTTGATGTTTGAGGAGCACCTCGCGAAGCTCGCGCATGCGCTCGTCGAGCGCGGAATGCTCTTGCAGCGTCTGCTCCAGTTCTTGGAGTTGGCCGTGCAATAGGGCCAGTTGCTCTCGCGCTTGGGCCTCGCGAACGAGAAGAGTGGCGCCCTCGCGCAGACGTTGTTGGAGGGCGCGATACTCTTGGACGGCGTCGGCCAAGAGGGCCAATTGTTCTTGGCAGTTGCGTAGCTTGTCGGGCAATTCGGCCAATTCCGCACATCTGGCCCGCGCCTCGGACAAGGCGCGCTCCAGGCGTTCCACCTGCTCCTGAGCACGTTGGACATCGGCGCTGGTGGCGAGCCGACGCAAAGCTTCGGCCACGCGGCGCGATTCGCCTTCGAGGTGGGCGTGCTCCTTATCTAGCCGGGCTGCCGCGTCCTCCAAGGCATCGACCTGGCGGCGAAGCTCGGCCAACGCCGAGGCGTTCTCAGCCAACAGGCGCTCGCGGTGTTGAGGGGTGAGCTCGGCGGCGCATACCGGGCAGCGAGAACCTTCGGCGGTGCGCAACGCTTCCGCCTGACGCTCGAGGCGATCGATTTCGGCCTTGTCACGGCCCAAGGCGATGCGCACCTCCTGTTCCTGCCGGCTCAAATCGGCCAGCCGGGCTTGCATATCGCTTTGGGTCTGCTCCAGCTCTACAACGCGTTGTTGCGCCGCTTGGGCCGCCCGCAAATTCTCGCGGGCCAACTCGATCTCCTCCAGGTAACGCTGCTCCTCTCGCCTGGCGACATCCAATTGGGCAACGGCTTGTTGCAGGTCGCGCTGGCGAGCGTTCAATTCCTCGTAGCGAGCGAGGGCGGGCTCTAATGCGGCGCAGCGTATTTCGGCTTGGCGCAAACGCTCCAGTTCCTCGGCAAGGTGGGCTTGCTGGGTGCGGAGCTCGGCTTCCTGCCGCTCAAGTCGGGCGAGATCGTCGCGCAGGGCATCGCGTTTCTGGCGCTCGGCTTCCAATTCGTCCAACATCTGGC
Source organism: Chloroflexota bacterium (assembly GCA_014360745.1). Classification (GTDB taxonomy): domain Bacteria; phylum Chloroflexota; class Anaerolineae; order UBA1429; family UBA1429; genus JACIWY01. The sequence continues at coordinate 11,636 of JACIWY010000021.1, read as the reverse complement.
GGGCGTGTTGATAGGCTTTGTGACCGGGGCGCGCTGCCTCAACGCGCTTTTCAGCCTCCTGCGCCTCGTTCAGTGTGTGGCGAAAGTTCTCCAAGCGGATGGCTTGGGCCTGAGCCAGAGCATGGTTTCTATCCAGATCGGCCTGGGCGGTGCGCAATCGCTCGGCCAGTTCCTCCATGGCGCCCAACCGCGCTGAAACCTGTTCCCATGTCGCTTGATCGGTCGCGATCCGGGCCTCTCGCTCGCGGATGGCTTGGGCCAATTCGTCGCGTTCGCGTTGCAACCCTTCGCGTGTGGCCAGCTGCCCTTCGAGGTGGGCAACCTCCTGTTGTAAGGTGTTTGCCTGGCCCTCCAATTCGCGCACCGTTTCACGCAGGTTCTCGGAGGCGCGACGATATTCGTGCACGCGCAGCAGGGGCTCAAAGATATTCTTGCGATTGGTCGGCGATTCCAAAAAGGGAGCGGTAAGGGTACCCTGAGGCACGCCGATGGTGTGGACGAAGAGGTCTTTAAGGGGCATGTCTTCATCCACGCCAAAGATGCGGTGTAGCCAGGCTGTGACGTCGGCACTGCCCTCGGCCAACACGGCGCCGGCCTCGTCGGCGTTGTACACCCGGTAGCGCGTGGTGGTGTTCGTGGTAAAGGTACGCTCGATGTCGTAGCAATGTCGGTTTCCCGGCCCACAGCGCAGGCGTACCACCACGCTGCCGGAGGACCTGCCCTCGCGCAGCAGGTTAGAGAGGGTGATCCCTTGTGGGCTATGGTCAAAAAGGGCGAACCCGATGGCCTCTAGCAAAGTGCTTTTGCCCGCGCCGTTCTCGCCGACGATGGCCGTCGTGCCGGGGCGGAAAGGGATCTCGGCCTGGACATAACTCTTGAAATCGCGCAACTCGATGCGCTCGATCAGCATTCGTCAGTCTCCCCCATATCCTCGCCAAGGTCCTCATCCTCCTCAGCCTCGGCGAGATATTGCCGAAAAGCGCGCAGCTCGGCGATGATCTCTTGCGGCGCCGCGCCGCTCAACGATAGTTGTTTGATCCGACGGATCATCTCCGTCCAGCTCTGGCTAAAGGCTCGATGGCGGGGCTCGCGTTCCACCAACTCGCGCAGCACGAAACGCTCCAACTCCTCGCGGTTGAGTTGTTCATTGCTGCGGATCTCGAACTCTCTGGGAACGGTCTGGTCGCGGACGTTGCAAAGCAGGGCGTCGAAGGCCTGGGCGACCATCTCTTGCAACAAGGGTATCTGAAGCTCGGCGCGGCTGAAGGGCAACGTGCCCATCAATCGCAACTCCACAACCGGTCGGGCTTCATCTGGGCGGAGCCCTTCTTGTGGCTTGGGCGCGGAAGTGCGTTGCTGGGTGAGGAACGCTCCAAGGGCTTGTTCCAGGGCCTGGGGCGTTTCATAAGCGTCGACGGAGAAGGGCAAAGAGATAAAAGGGCGTCGCCGGGCGATGATGCGTTCGACCCGGTGTGGTGGATCGCGTCGGGGATCGATCTCGACATAATAATAACCGCGCTCCGGCCACTGGAGTTCGGTGATGTTGGTGGTTTCCAGAGAGCCAGGATTATAGATCCAGCCATCCTGCTCAAAAGGTTTGTGGATATGGCCAAAGGCCATATAGTCGATATGAGGGCGCAAGGCTTCCAAATGGGCACGGGATAGGCTGGCGCCATAGTTATCCAAAATTCCTTGCAGGCCGGCATGCATCATGAGCACCGTATACGCGGGGCGAGGCTTTGGGGCGTTGTTCAACGCGCGGGCCAGATCGGCCACGAGTCGCGGGGTGGTGGCGCCGCTATAGGGCAGGCCGATGATACGCACTCCCTCCGGCAGGTCGAGATAAGCCCCTTGTTTGCTTTCTGGTTCCCAGGCATCGAGGATCATCTCGCCCGCCTCGTAATAGGGGGTCAGCAGCGCCCAGTAGCCGGCCTCGGCCAGGTAATCGAGCCAAGAAAAACCCTCCTGGCGGTAGGGACGATCGTGGTTACCCTGAACGGCCAAAACACAGATTCCGGCCTCGCGTAGGCGGCCCAAAAGAGCCGTGGCTTGCAGCAACGTCCTTGGCTGGATGACCCTTTTGTGGAAAAGGTCCCCGGCAAGCAGGACGGCGTGTACTCTCCGGGCGATGGCGTCGTCCACAAGGCGCTCAAAAGCGCGGGCAAAGTCATCGTACCGTTCGCTCAAACCGTACTGCTCGTAGCCCAAATGCACATCGGCGGCGTGCAAGAAGCGAACGGTCATGCCGATAGCGACCTCCTGATGGGTTATGTATAACGCGGGCAAGGCCCGCGCACGACGAGCACGCGCAGTTCCTCAACGCTCAGAGCTTCATTGACGGCCGTGGCCAGGGCCTCGCGCTGTTCTGGCCGAAAGAGGGCCGGTCGCACGCCGCAGGCGGCAATGATATCGACCAGGTCGACGGCCCGACGTTTACCGCCGCGTTCGTCGGTGTCGCTGCCTGGATGGGCCTGACCTCCGGTGAGGGCTGTGGTGCGATTGTCCAGCACCATGACGGTCACGGGCGAGGCGCTCTGGGCCAGATAGGGCATGGCGTTGATGTCGCTGTGAAAGAAGGAAGAATCGCCCACCAGGGCCACGATATGATGCCCGGTATCCGCCTCGCTCAAGCCCATAGCCAGGCCCAGCCCCGAGCCCAATCCATATTTGACGTCGAACAACTCCATGGGCGGTAGGTTGGCCCGCACCATACAGCCGGTCTCGCCGATGACGATGTGGCGCTCGCGCCCGCCATGGCGCTCCATGGCCTCGATGAGCACCTCTAAAGCGGGCCGGTAGGGACAGTCTTCGCAGAGAGGCACGCGGCTGGGCATAGGCCGCTCGACGGCCTCACGTTTGGGAGGCTGGTAGGCCGGGTTCAGACGCGAGAGGGCATCGGCCATCTCGACGGGGGTTAACTCGCCCTCGCCGGGCACCACGCGATCGTCGCGCCCGAGGATCTCGAGGAAAAGCCCGGCGCGCTGTGCCAGTGCGCGCACCTGGACCTCGGCAAAGGGGCCTCCTTCCTCCAAAATCAAAACGCGCCGGCGATTGCGCAGCCAGTTGATCAACGGGGCCTCGGGCAGTGGCCAGACGCTGGCCAACCCCAGGACGGCAAATCCCGGCCACGTCTCGGCGAGCATCTCGCGCAATTTGCTATACATAAAGCCAATGGCCAAAACGCCCAGGTCGCCCTCGCCCACGGCGACATCATAAGGAGAGGCCTCAAAGGCTTGTTGGATGCGCAATAGCTTGCGATGTAACGCCCAGTGGCGATTCACCACATAGGCCGGAAGGACGATCCAGCGGTTGCGTTTGCGCACAAAGCCCCCCACCCCTTCGGGAAGGTGCCAGGGGCGCTCGACGGGGGCGCGGGCCAACGACATGGCCCGGGTGATGCGCACGATGATCGGCGTGCCGACCGCTTCAGACCAGGCGAAAGCTTGAACCATCAAGGAAGCGGCGTGGGTCACATCCAGCGGCTCGACGATAGGCACCTCGGCGACATGGGCCATCCAACGCGAATCTTGCTCGTTTTGCGAAGACCAGCCGCTTGGATCATCGCCCAACAAAATGACGAGGCCGGCGTGGCTCCCGCTGAGGGAGAAGGTGGCCAGCGGATCGAGGGCGATGTTCATGCCCACGCTTTTGACCACCACCAACGAGCGCTTGCCCCCCAAAGAAGCGCCAAAGGCCAACTCCATGGCCACTTTTTCGTTAGGCGCCCATTCGACATGGCTCTCATCGGGGGCCAAGAGTTCGACAAGCCCGTCGAACACGCCGGTGGCCGGCGATCCTGGATAGCCGCTGACAACGCGGACCCCCGCAGCGGCGGCCCCAAGGGCCAAAGCCTCGTCGCCGCGCAGGATTTGGCCGGCGTCTTGAGCGGGCTGGCGGTGGGCTGAGGTCATGTTCCTCCTCACGGCGTTGGTATGTGTGTCAGAGCGCTAGCGATCGAGCTCTTCCAAGGCGACGAGTCGGATGGGGAAGCTATCCAACCCCTTGATGGGGATCGGCAAAGCAAAGACCGTGACCCGCGACTTGGTCAGCCGATCGAGGTGAGCGACTTGTTCGATCAAGCAGATGTCTCTATCTAGCAATTGATGATGGTTGTATTGCGCCTCAGCGCGAGGGTCGCTCTGGGGCAACTCCACACCGTTGAGATCGACGCCCATCAGCTTCATGCCAGCGTCGACGAGATAGCGAATGGCCTCGGCCTGAAAATTGCGATTGCTGCCGGGACCCTGAGGATCAAAACGCCCGAGAACGATGTCGCCGGGGCGGATGCCGCCGGCGCGTTCCGCGGCCTGGCGCACATCGGCTTCGGTCACGACCCCGCCGGGCTCGGTGAAGCGTAGATCGAGGACGACCGCCTCTCCACAAAGACGCTCTAGCGGAATCTCGGCTACGTCCATGCCTTCCTGGCGTACATGGTAGGGGGCCTCGATATGGGTGCCGACGTGATTCAGCGTCAGCTCGACGCGATGCATGATATACCACATGCCACCGGGGACAGCGTGAGGCGCCGGCACTCGTTCAATATGCACGGGCCGGGGCCCGCTTTCGGGTTCGATGATGTGTGTCAGATCCACCAGACGGTACTTGGCCAGGTCCATATTCCCCTCCGAGGAATCGTAGAAAACGCTATCGGACATTTGTGGTTAAGACGCTATCGCGGATCGCCGCCGGCATCGCTAAATGACCACCGTGCGCGAGGCTCCCAAGATCGTCTCGGCGATGGTGTACATGTTGGAGATTGTGCCCACGGCGATCTTGTCTTTCAGATCGAAATAGCCCAGACAAGTGCCACAGACCAGGATTTCGACCCCTCGGTCTTGCAGCGCTTTAAGGTCTTCCAGCACCGGTGAGCCCTCGACGGTCAGCTTGACGCCGGTATTGAAAAAGATGAGCGTGCCGGGCAGAGGCTCAATCTCGCTCAGCGTATGCATAAAGGAGCGGATGAGGATGCTGCCCAGTTCCTCTTCGCCGCGCCCCATGGTCTCGCCAGAGATGACCAGCACAGTGCCGCTAACGCGCCCGGGTGTGGTGCAAACAAGCATATCGGGTGTGAGTTGAGGTTCTTGCGTTGTTTTTGCTTCACCCTTCACCAAATGTACGGCATAGCCGTCGGCAGTCTCTTCGACGGTAGCACCCCAGCCGGCGCGCTCGGCCAGGCGACGCACATTTTCCACCTGATCGGCACCGCTGACCAACGTGGTGATCTCGTCCGCCTCGCGCATGGCGTTACGAGTACGGATCACCGGCTGGGGGCAAGGCAGGCCGCGGGCATCGACTATCGTTTTGGCCATCTTATCTCCATTATTCGCTAACAAGCCAGCTATTTTGGGGCCAAGGATGGCCGCCGCCATCTATCCTACTCAGGACAAAGCCGGATGTCAACGCCAGATCCAACCAAAGGGTTCGAGAAAACGCCTTGCCTACTCTAAGGTGATGACGCCCTTGATATAATCTTTGATCTCGCCGGAGACCACGCCCGCGAGCAGATCGCCCATTTCTTCCAAAGGCACCACGTGGGTCACCAGCGGGCGCGTGTCGTTAAAACCGCGCTCGATGAGGCGGATGGCCACCGGAAAGGTATCGCGGATTTTGGCCGCGGGAGAGGAGTTGATCACGGTAAAGCCCCCGCCGTGCCAGGCGTTGCCGGAGAAAGTCACCGGGCCGTGAACCCAACCGAACAGGTTGATGCGCCCTCCACGCCGGACGATAGCGGTGCTGATGTCCAAGCCGGCTTGCGCACCGGAGGCATCCACCACGGTGTCGATGCCGGATGCCTTGATCTCGGCAAGGATCTCGTCGATATTTCCCAAGGAGGCGTTGACGATACGGTCAGCGCCGAAACGGTCGGCCAACTCGAGCCGACGGGGCGCGATGTCGATGGCGATGAGCTCATCGACAAAGGAGCGGGCCAGACATTGGACAAGGAGCAGGCCCATAAAGCCGCAACCCACCACAGCTACGCGGTCGCCGATCTTGAGCGCGCAGTGATCGACGCCGGTGACGACGCAAGACAGGGGCTCGACGAGCCAGTATTCGTCGGCCAGGCCCGATGGAGGGATGAGATAGGCCGAGGTAGCCTTGACGTTGCGCACGGTGGCGAACCCGCCACCGGTTACACGGTCGCCCTCTTTGAGCCCCTCTACGCCGGGCCCCACTTTGGCCACATAGCCGATCGCTTCGTGGCCGGGCGGTGCGGCGGACGGCGCTTTGGCGCCATGGCGAAAGGTGTATAGGTCCCAAGCGCAGATGCCACAGGCGCCTCCGACCACTTGCACCTCGCCGATGCCTGGGTCGGGGACGTCGATCTCGATGACCTCGAGGCCGCCATCGTCCTTATAACGAATCGTTTTGCCCTTCATGAACGTCCTTTCCCCGCTTCGAAAATAGCAAGCTCTGAGGTGACGAGCGCTTTTAAATTGCCCGTCACCTTGACCCTTGCTCCTCGAGGAGTATAGCGAAAACGGGAAAGGAAGATCAAGTCGCCGTTGTCTGAAAGGCCCCTATCCTTTGATGGCGCCCGCGACGCCCTCTACAAAGTAGCGTTGCAGGGCCAGGAATACGGCAATGATCGGGATCAGCGAGATCGTGGCCGCGGCGGCCATGCCGGTCCAGTCGGTGGCATACTCGGCGACAAAGGCGAACATGCCCACGCCCAAGGTGCGCAATTCCGGCTTGCCCAAGGTAAACACCAGAGGGATAAAGAAGGCGTTCCATGACCACATGAAACGCATGATCACCGCCGTGGCGATGACCGGCTTGGCCAAGGGCAGCATGACGTTCCAAAACGTGCGCACGAACCCACAGCCGTCGATGCGCGCGGCATCCTCCAGGTCTTGAGGAAGAGAGGAGAAAAAGCCGGTAAAGAGAAGGATAAAGAGCACATGAGCCCCACCGGCCATGGCCAGAATGACGCCCCATAGAGTGTTTAGCAACCCCAGAGCTTTGATCAACTCAAAAGTCGGGATGATGGTATAACCGGTGGGCAGGAACAGCGTGGCTACAATGGCCCCCATAAAGAGCTTTTTGCCCGGAAAATCGTAACGCCCAAAGGCATAGCCGGTCATCGAACTCCAAGTGACGACCAGGGCCACCACGCTGACCGTCACCGTGACGGTGTTAAAAAAGTAGGTGCGAAAATTGGCCACCTTCCAGGCGCGGACAAAGTTGTCCAGGGTCGGCTCTTTGGGGATAAGGTTCAATCCGCCGCCGAACATCTCGGCCGTGGTTTTAAAGGCTGCCGAGACCATCCACAAGAAGGGATAGATCCAAATGATCCCCACGCCTATGAGCAGCAGGTGAGTGAGGGGCATCTCGATTCTACGCAACAAGGCAGACAGGGCGTCGGCACGACGTCTCATAACGCGCCTCCCCCGATGCGTATACTGCCGCCTCGTCGGATGAGCAAGCCTTGCAGGATGGAAAAGATCATAGCCACCAAGCCGAAAAAGATGCCCGCTGCCGAGGCAAAGCCGATGCGCGAGACCTGCCCGAAGGCGTAACGGTAGATAAAGATCGAAACCGTCTCGGTGCGAAAATAGGGGCCGCCGTCGGTCATCACCTTGATCAAGTCAAAGACATGCAACGAGCCGACCACGGTAAAAAGCAAAATGACCAAACCCACCGGCTTGAGCAGCGGGAGGGTGATATGCCAGAAGGCCTGGATGGCGTTGGCGCCGTCCACTTTGGCCGCTTCGTATAACTCTTGGGGGATGGCTTGGAGGCCGGCGAGCCAATAGAGCATGTTGGTGCCAAAGCCCTTCCAAACAGCGACGACGATGATAGTCGGCATGGCGGTGCTGGCCAAACCCAGCCAATGTATCGGTTTGCTGATGAGGCCCAGACGGATCAGGATGGTGTTAAAAGCGCCGTTGAACGGCCCAAAAATATAGGTCATGACGATGCCCACGATCGCCGTCGTCGTGACCACGGGCAGGAAATAGATCACCCGATATACGGCAGCGCCTTTGAGCCGGGGGTTGTTTAGGATGATGGCCATGATGAGGGTTGTAGGCAAATTCAAGATGACGACGCCGAACATGTACTCGAACGTGTGCAGCATGGCGCTCCAGAAATACTTGTCGCTGGCCACCTCGATAAAGTTGGCCAGCCCGACATACTCCTCGGGTCTACCTATTCCGCGCCAATCAAAGAAGGAATAGTACCAACTGGCCAGGATAGGCCAGACGGTGAAGGCCAGATAGAAAATAGCCGCCGGAGTGATAAAGATATAACACCACTTGTGGTCAACGATGCGTCTCCATAACGACTTGTGCTGCTCGGCCAAGAGACGCACTGACCCGGCCTCGATGGAGGACCGGACGGTCATATAGCCTCCTTGTAGTCATCAGGTGCCAGACAGTTTCCGAACTGCCTGGCACCTGATATAGCATCGGGCGCGGCGCAGTTAGAGCGCGCCGTACATATCGGTGGTATAGTCCTTGTTCGGATCCCAATTGGGAAAGATCCAATCGTCGATGCTGACGTTCACGCCACGGCCTTTGACCTCGTTGATGGCGCGTTCCAGCTCGGCCCGCCACTTGTCGGCATAGTCCTTCGATTGGACGCGATAATCGTCCAATGACACCTGGCCGGTAAAAGCGCCGCCCAGCAGCTCGCCCCAGTTAGGATGTAGGGCCTTGCGCTCCGCCGTGACTTTGGCCTGCTGCGCGTTGCGGGCGATGGGCTCGGGCACCGTGCGGATATCCTCCGAGATCTTGAAGAGGGCCTGCACCTTGGGATCGGCGATATTGTCCGGCTCGTTGGCCTCGGGCAGGGTTGTGAACCAGCCGTTGCGCGCCCAGCCGCGCTGATAGGCGGGGCCAAACTTGAACTTGAGGAACTTGGCGATGGCGTCGAGATGTTTGGCCTCTTTGGAGACATAAACCCGGTCGATAAAGGTGCTGCCGTGGTTATAGCCCATGCGGCCGGCATCGTTTATCGGCGGGGTCATGATCGAGTAATCAAAGTCGGGGAACTGGGTGTTGTAGGCCCCGGCGTCCCACCAGCCGCCCAAGTACATTCCCGCCCAGCCGTTGGCCAACCCGGCGCGCGCCTCTGTATGGCTGATGGTGCTGAAACCCGGGAACAGGCTGCCTTCCTGCTGCATATCCAGGCAAAGCTTGAGCGCCGCCACGAGATAATCGTCGCCGATGGTCATGCGCGCCGCCGTCCAATCCATGCAGGTGTTCTCGTCCACGCCGGCCATCGGGCCCGCGGTTGTGGCCAAGATGCCCACCAGCGCCGTATAATCCCAGGGCGATTTGCCACCGATGATCAGGCCATACGACTGGCCTTTGCCCGCCTCGGTCAGCTTTTTGGCCGCCTCGCGAAACTCGCCCCACGTTTTGGGGGGCTCGATGCCGGCGGCGTCCAAGAGTTTGTTGTTGATGTATAGGACGCGGGTCGCCGTCTTGGGGCCTACCGGCCAAAAACCGTAGAGCTTGCCCTCCCACGTGTTGATTCCTTCGAGGAACATCGACTTGGGATAGGCGCCCATAATATAGTTCTGCGCATCTTCAGGGTAGGGCTGGATCATATTGTTGTCCAGCATTTCGGGCATGCTGAGGTTAAACTTCCAAAAGACATCCGGCGGGGTGCCGCCCTTGAAGAGAAGCTGGGTGGCTTCGTTGTATTTGGAAGGATCGGCGCCGTCCATCTTGATCTCGATCTCGGGGTTCAGATCCATGAACTCCTTGATCATCTTTTCGCGATAGGCCTGTTCGGTCGTAGGCGGCAGCCAATAGCGGATGACCACCTTCTCCGCCGGGGCCGGTACGGCCTTTTCCACGACCTTTTCGACGACGCGGGTGACCTCTTTTTCGACCTCTACGGCCTCCTTGACGACCTTTTCGACCTCGACCGTCTCTTTGACTACCTCCTTGACGACGACTGTCTCTTTGACCACTTTGGGGGCGCAGGCGGCGAGCGCAGCGCCGGCGCCGGCCCCGAGGGCCAACTTGAGCCAGTGACGACGGGTGAACTTGCGAACAAACGAGTTGTTGCTCATGATCCTCCTCCAAAGACTTGCAGACAGCCGACAAATTCTCAACCCCCGCCTCATCGATGGGCAAGATGCTCTCGTTTCGCAGCGTTGCCGGGGGCTGGGGAAAGGCTATCAGGGCTGCCCACGCTATTTGACGTGCGCCATAACACATGGCATCATCGGATGCGCTGCTGTGCCCATTGTACAATAGCCGCATAGGTTGGCGGAAGGGCTTCAGTCCCGCGATGGTCTCTGGCGAGTCTCAACATGGCCGATGTCTCTCTCGATTCACAACCCGGCGAGGAGTTTGGCACCTGGGTGCGCGATGCCCTGAGCCATCTCTACGACGCTCCCTATTTGCAGACCCATCCTCTGGCCATGTTGGTGGCCGACGGGGAGGAAGGCCCGTTGCAGCGTGCTCAGAAGCTGCGGCGGCTCTTGCTGGACGCTATTCAAGCGCTGCGGCCTGCGCCCGGTACCCCTGCTTCCTCCCCAGACTGGCGGCATTATCGTTTGCTTGAGCTACGTTACATCGAAGCGTTATCCCCTCGTGAGGCGATGGCGGAGCTGGCGCTCAGCCGCAGCCAATTCTTTCGTGAGCAGGCGGCCATCCTCGATACGCTGACCGGCGCGCTCTGGCGCCAGCTCAAGGACAAGGTGCGAGCGAGGGCATCGGATGAGCCAACGAGCGAGGAGGCAGCCGCTCCTCAATCCGTCCAGACGGCTCTGCAACGTATCACGACGCGTGCCTCCTGGGACGAGGTGGCCCTGGCTGACATTTTGACCTCCTTGGGTCGCATCATCGAACCGCTGGCCGCAGAGCGTCGCGTACGCCTGGTAATGCCGGATAGCGGTGGTTCGGCGATGGTGATCGGCGATCGCGTGCTGGTGCGTCAGGCCATCTTGGATGCACTTACCTGGGCTCTGGAACGAGTCGGGGCGGGTACTTTAGTGCTCCGATTTGTGGCCCACTCGGATGCCGAGGGGCTAGAGATCATCGCGCAAGGAGTGAGAGAGGCCCAGTCTAACGAGGACATGCCGGCGGTCTGCCAGCAGCTTCTGGCGGCAATGGGGGGGAAGGTGAACCTGGCCGTCGAAAAGGAAGGTTGGCGCATCGAGTTGCTCTGGCCGCGCCGCGAACCGATCCTGCTGGCCGTGGACGACAATGAGGATTTTTTTGACCTTTATCGACGTTATTTAGGGCCATATGGCTGGCGCGTGCTGGGCGCGACCGGCGCCGAGGAGGCGCGGCGTCTGTTGCGCGAGATGCGCCCGACGGCCATCTTGCTCGATGTGCTCATGCCCCATGAGGATGGCTGGGAATTGCTCCTCTTTATTCGCGACGAGCCTTCTTTGGCAAAAGTGCCGGTGATCATTTGTTCGGTGCTGGATCAATCTCCTCTGGCATCCAGCCTGGGCGCGGCCGGCTATCTTAAAAAGCCGGTGACGCAGGAAGCGCTGGTTGCGGTTCTGTCGCGTTGGTATCGGAGACACCCCACCCAGGGGACAATGTCTGCAATATGACGTTCAACAGCCGAGTGAGTTCGCCCAAGGCCAGGCCCGGATGGCGGACCAGGCGAAGCTCTTCGGAGATTTGAACGCTGCCCTCGTCCTGCCCGCGGGCGGTTACCAGAAG
>JACIWY010000209.1 GCA_014360745.1 Chloroflexota bacterium | reverse complement strand
CGGACAAGTGAATCGCATACAAAAATGGGTACGAATCACGCGCGCGCCCTTTTTCACCGCGGTTATTATCCCCGCTCTCTTGGGCGCCTTGGTCGCCCGGTCGGAGGGCACCCTCCATCTTGGTTATCTTTTGCTCACGCTGGTCGGCGTCGTGGCCATCAACGGCGGCCTGAACATGAGCAACGATTACTTTGATCACCTCTCGGGCAACGATGCCTACAACCTCACGCCAACGCCCTTTAGTGGAGGAAGCCGCGCGATCCAAGAGGGGGTCTTGACCCCAGGCGGCGTGCTGGCCGGGTCGCTGGCTTTCTATGTCGTCGGGATCGCCGTCGGCATCTACTTGACGGCGGTGCGAGGTTGGGGTATTCTGGCGATAGGTTTCGTTGGCGTTTTGATCGCCGTCTTGCACAATGCCCCGCGCATCGGACTCTACTATCTCGCTCCTGGGGTGGGGGAGCTCGCCACCGGCCTGGCCTGTGGGCTGTTGGTTGTGTTGGGCTCCTATTATGTACAGACGCAGCGCTTCGCCTCAGCTCCATTGTTCACCTCGCTGCCCATCGCTTTCCTCGTCTCAGCCATTCTGTACGCCAACGAGTTCCCTGATGCAGAGGCAGACCGGCGGGTAGGCAAAAAGACATTGCCCGTTGTATTGGGCGAGAGACGGGCGGTCCAAGCTTTTACCCTGGTGATCGTGGCCGCTTATATAAGCCTGATCGTGGAGGTGTTGCTGGGCGCGATGCCTACGCTCTCACTCTTGGGGTTGTTGACCGCCCCGCTTGGTTATCGCGCCATCCAGGGGGTCAAGCGGTATCACAGCGATGTGCCCCGGTTGATCCCGGCCTTGGCAACGACGATTCAGCTTCACCTGGCGATGGGATTGCTTTTGTGTATCGGTTATCTTGTGGCTCCGCTGTTCTCGTGAGGCTGTGTATGACCACAACGAGCCAGGATATATGTGAGGACTTTGAGGCCGCCTTGGCCCGGCGAGTGTTTGAAGCCCAACTTGTGGAGGATTTGCGCCGGGTTGAGGAAACGCTGTTTCAGACTGTGCAAAGCGACATCGGCCTCCTTACCCAAGCCGGCCAATATGTGCTGCGCGCCGGCGGCAAACGCTTGCGTCCGCGAGTGTTGTTGACGGCCTATCGTGCCATGGGGGGGATGGATGCAGCCGATGCCATTCGTCTGGCCGCGGCTGTCGAGTTGTTGCATACCGCTTCGTTGGTGCATGACGATATCAACGACCACAGCGATCTGCGTCGTGGCCAAGCCTCTGTGAACCGTTGTTGGGGGGATAGCCTGGCTTTGCTCATCGGCGATTTCATCTTTGTGCGCTTGCTCAAGCTGATGGTCGGCCTCACGGGCAGGCCGTTTGACCTTTTGGCGGATTGTTGTACGGCCGTGGTGGAAGGCGAGACTTGGCAGATGTTGCGTTCCGGCGACATCACCGAGGCGGATTATTTGGCCATCGTATCGCGCAAAACGGCCGCTCTGTTTGCGGCCTGTGCCGAGATGGGTGGGGTGCTGGCGGCTTTGGGAATGCCAGAGCGAGAAGGGGAGGTCGTCGCGCTTCGCGAATATGGGCAAAACCTGGGCATGGCCTTTCAGATTCGCGATGACGCGCTGGATCTGGTCGGGAACCCGGGAGAGTTGGGCAAGCCGGTGGCCAGCGATGTGGCCCAGGGCAAGATCAGCCTAGCCACCCTTTATGCCGTTCGTCATTCGTCGCGGGCTGCCAACCTGTTTTGGTCGCAGCCGCCGGATACCCAAGAGTTGTTGGCGATCTTGCGCGAGATCGGCGCGCTGGATTATGCCACTGCCCGGGCGCGGGAGTATGCTCGCCGCGCCCAACAAGCCCTGGTTCGCTTACGAGATTCGCCGGCCAGGAGAGAGCTCGATCGACTGGCCGAATATGCGGTTGTAAGGGACCGCTGAGCATTCCGATCAATATGGAGGAGTAGGATACGCCCATGAAAAATTTGCAGCGTATGCCATCCGGTCAGCCCCAACGGCTATGGATCTTGCGAGCACTTCCCTATGCCGTAGGAGTGCTTGCCATCGCCATAATATCCATCGTGGGGGCCTACTATTTCGATGTCGCCACCGAATCGGATGCCTTCTGCGGCCTTCTCTGTCATCCCAATCGCCCCCAGTATGAGACACACGAGATCTCACCCCATGCCCACGTCGAATGTGGCACTTGTCACATCGGCCCTGGGCTGTGGCCCAAAGTGACGGCCAAGATCTATGGGGTGGGCGAATTGGTTAGCCTGATCACCAATTCCTACGAACGCCCCATCGAACCGCCTGTGGCCCGCCTTCGACCGGCAAAAGAAATTTGCGAACAGTGTCACTGGCCGGACAAGGGCTTTGCCGAAGAATTGCTCGTTCTCGACCATTTCGCCGGCGATGAGGCCAATACACAAACGCGCACCCAGCTTCTTTTGCGCCTTGGGGGCGGGAAGGATAAGGCGAGAGCCCAACCGCCCGGCATCCATTGGCATGTGAGGAATCCGGTCTTTTATGTGCCCGTAGGGCCTGAAGCGCTGACCATCCCTTGGGTGGCCACCGTAGGACCAAATGGGGAGCTGGTTCAATATATATCGAAGGATGTCCGCCTGTCGGCCGAAGAACTGGCCGCCCTACCACGCCGGGAAATGGATTGTCTCGATTGCCATAATCGTGCTACGCACCGCTTTGAGAAGCCGGAACGTCGCTTGGATGAGGCCCTGGCCGCCGGCCTCATCGATGCTTCCCTGCCCTTTGTCAAGCGCGAAGGGCTTAGGTTGCTCTCCGCCTCCTATCCCACGCAAGAGACCGGCAGGGAAGCGATGAATGAGCTAATAGAGTTCTACCGCACGAACTATCCCAATATTTATGCCAATAAACAGGCTGCCATCACCCAAGCAGTGAGCGAACTGCAAACAATTTATAGCGAGACAACCTTTCCCTCTATGAACGTGACTTGGGAAGCCTACCCCGATAATAGCCAGCATACCGACTTTGCAGGATGTTTTCGCTGTCATGACGACAAGCATGTGAACGCGCAAGGAGAGGCCATCCCGGCCAACTGTACGCTCTGCCATAGCGTGCCCGTGGTTACCGCGGGAGGGCAGGAGCCGCCCGCCGATCGGCTTGCCACGCTGTTGGCGCCCATCGAGCAAAAACCCGCCTCTCATCTGCAGCCGAGTTTTATGCGCGACCACGCCTTTTTGGCCAACGCCTCTTGCGTCGAATGCCATGGCGACATCGAGTTTGGCACGGACAATACGAGTTTTTGCGCCAACGGGGCCTGCCATGGAAAGCAATGGCCCGAACTGAGTCCGTTTGCCGACTTTCAACATCCGGTCAAGTTGGAATACGCCCATGGCGAGGCGGCATGTAGCGATTGCCACGCCCAAGTCGAGACGCCGCGCATTTCTGTGTGTGCCGACTGTCATCAACCCCCTTCTAGGCCGCATTTTGGCCCCGAATGTCAGGATTGCCATACGCCGCTCGGTTGGAAGGCCTCAGCCAATTCTTGGCTGGTCAATGCGACCTTTGTGCCTCACGCGGCAAGTGCCGACCTGATCTGTCGTGACTGCCACGCGCCGGGCAAGGCCCTGGCGATTCCTGCGTCTCACGCCCCGATTCCCGACGGCACATGTACGCAATGCCACCCACAGGGCTTTGTACGCCAGGCGCCCTCTATTCCACACCTGATCGAGGATCGCGAGCGCTGCCTGGTTTGCCATGATCGGGATCGCTTGGCGCCAGCGCCGCCGGATCATGACGGATGGCCGAATGAGTTTTGCCTGCTCTGTCACGAGTTGGGCTGAGGCCATCGAGGCCTGGCCGATGGCATGGGCATTATCGCCTGCAACCGTAAATCGGGCTGATAAGGAAAAGAGAAGTATGGACAAAATACGACACGGGATGTGGTTATTCGTAGTATTTGCCGTAGTTAGCCTCTTTGTAGGCTGTCAGGCCCGAGTGGTGACCAAAGAAGTGCCCGTCGAGGTGACTCGCGAGGTGGAAAAGGTCGTCACTCAAGAGGTGACCGTCGAGGTGACCCGGGTGGTGGAAAAAGAGGTGCCCGTCGAAGTGCCGAAGGAGCCCTCCGGAGATATCCCTTTTGCCGCCGACTGGGTTGCTTCGGCTCATGCCGACACCAAGGCCGAGGCGTTCACCCATTGGGATGAGGACGATCCGCCAGTGGTGCCCAAGAGCTGCGCCAAGTGTCATAGCACGTTTGGCTTTCAAGATTTTTTGGGCGTAGATGGCAGCGCTTTTGGCGTGGTGGACCAAGACGCCAAGATCGGATCGGTGATCACTTGCGTCGCCTGTCATAATACGGTTACCTGGAATCTGGATAGCGTCGAGTTCCCCTCCGGGGCTGTAGTGGAGGATTTGGGGCCGGAAGCGCGCTGCATGCAATGTCATCAAGGGCGTGCCTCTACAGTTCAAGTGAACGCATCCATTGAAAAGGCAGGCGTCGCCGATCCCGATGCGGTGAGCCCGGACCTAGGCTTTACCAACATCCACTATTTTGCCGCTGCTGCCACTCAGATGGGAACCCTGGCCCAGGGCGGTTACCAGTATGAGGGCAAGGCCTACGACGCACGCTTTGCCCATGTCGAGGATTTCGACACTTGCGTCGAGTGCCATAACCCGCACACGCTCAAGGTGCAGCTCACCTCCTGCCAGACCTGCCATGAGAATGTCCAAACGGTAGAGGATATCCAAGGCGTGCGCATGGCCGGCTCGCAGGTGGATTATGACGGCGATGGTGACATCAGGGAAGGTATCTATCACGAGATCCAGGGCCTTCGGACATTGTTGTACGAAGCCATCCGCTCCTACGGCGCCAGCGTTGCGGGCACGGCCATTGCCTACAACGAACATGCCCATCCCTACTTTTTCATCGATACGAACCAGAACGGCGTGGCTGAGGAAACCGAGGCTACCTCGCAGAACCGTTATAACGCCTGGACGCCCAGGTTGGCCAAGGCCGCGTACAACTATCAGACATCGCTCAAAGATCCCGGCGCATTTGCTCACGGGGGCAAGTACATTATCCAGCTCCTTTATGATTCCATCGAGGATCTGAACCAGGCCCTCTCTACACCGATCGATCTTTCCAAGGCACGACGCATCGATGCCGGGCATTTTGCCGGTTCTGAGGAGGCGTTCCGCCATTGGGACAAAGAGGGCAAGGTTCCCGGCAGTTGTAGCAAATGCCACTCTGCGGCGGGATTGCCGCTTTTCCTTAGCCAGGGGGTGAGCATAAACCAAGAGCCGGCCAACGGCTTCGAGTGTTCCACTTGCCATAATTCTCTGACCGAGTTCACCCGCTACGAGGCGAAGCAGGTGCAATTCCCCAGCGGCGCGGTGATCGACAGCGGCGACCCGAACACCAATCTATGCATGAATTGCCACCAGGGGCGCGAATCTACGGTGTCGGTGAACAGGTTGGTCGAGGGATTGCCTGAGGATAGCACTTCGGAGAAGCTGCGTTTTCTGAATGTGCACTATTTTGCGGCTGGCGCGACGCTATTCGGCGGCGATGCGCAGGGGGCCTATCAATATGCGGGCAAGAGCTATGCGGGCCGTAATGAGCACGTTTCGGCGTTCAACGACTGTACCGAATGCCACACCACCCATGGTTTGACTGTCAAGGTGGAGGGGTGCGCCAATTGTCATGAAGGGGTCAAGGCCGTTGAGGATCTGCGTCGGCTCAAAGCGCCCGACGCGGGTGAAGGGGAAGCCCCTGTGGGCGAGCGGATCGAGACGATGGAACAACGGCTGTATGCCGCCATCCAGGAATATGCCCAGAACGTGGTGGGCACCGGCATTGTTTATGATGCGCATGTCTACCCCTATTTCTTTGTGGATAAGAACGGCAACCGCGCGCTGGATGAAGGCGAGGCTGCTTTCCAAAATCAATACAATGCCTGGACGCCGCGTCTGTTGCGGGCGGCCTACAACTATCAATATGTGCAAAAGGATCCAGGGGCGTTTGCCCATAACGGTCTCTATATCAGCCAAGTCTTGTACGATAGCCTTCAGGACCTGAGTACGCGTGTCTCGGTCGACTTGGCCGATCTAGAACGGGAAGAAAAGGACTAGACCGGTATGATCTGAGGGAGGGTGGGAGCCTTTGGTTCCCACCCTCTTTTCTTGTGGGCGCGCCGGGATTTTGCTGAAGCAGTCGCTTATGCTATAATATGTCAAGTAAACCCGGCCGATGTTCTGAAGAGTGGCTATCGAACATTCGTCTCCGGTCTCAACGTATCATCATTCCGGCGAGAGGAGCTTACCATGGCGAGTTTTACGAGCAATTACCATGCGGCCTTGGTAGACGCCGAGACCTTTGCTATCACCTGGGAGCTTGTTCCCGGGCGTGGCGCTGTGGAGGACACGCAGGAGGAAGTCATTCGTCAGGCCGAGCAAGCGGCTGCCGGCGGAAAGGTCCACGCGTTGTCTCTGACCGACAACCCCGGCGGCAACCCGGCCATCTCGGCCGAGATGCTCGGCGCCGAGATCAGCCGC
>JACIWY010000208.1 GCA_014360745.1 Chloroflexota bacterium | reverse complement strand
GGCAAACCGGCGCCAGTGCCCAAAAAGACGGCGTCATACCGATCGAGCAACTCTTCGATGGTAAAGAGCTTACCCACCACGATATTGGTGCGAATTTGCACGCCCAACGATTCCAGGTAATGGATCTCGGCCGATACCACGTCCTTGGGCAGACGGAATTCCGGAATACCGTACATGAGCACCCCGCCGGGGGTATGCAGCGCTTCGAGGATCTCGACATGGTGGCCCCGTTTGGCCAGGTCGCCGGCCGCCGTCAGGCCCGCCGGCCCGGAACCGATGATGGCGATGCGTTTGCCCGTGGATTGGGCGATCTCCGGAATGCGCACCCCTTGTGAACGCTCCCAATCGGCGACGAAACGCTCCAGCCGGCCAATAGCTACCGGCTCATCGCGTCTGCCCAGAACGCACTTGGCTTCGCATTGGGTCTCCTGAGGGCAAACGCGCCCACAGATCGCAGGCAGGCTGTTGGTGTCTTTCAATACCTCGGCCGCCTTCCACAAGTCGCCCTCGCGCAGCGCAGCGATGAACTCCGGAATGCGCACACCGACCGGGCAACCGCTAACGCAGCTCGGCCGCTTGCATTGGATACAACGGTTAGCTTCGGCGATGGCCATCTCCTCGGTATAGCCTAACGCGACCTCATTAAAGTTACGCCGACGCACCTGCGCGTCTTGGGCAGGCATCTTCTGGCGAGGAATTTTGGTTTCTTTTGGCATGGGTATGAACTCCTACGCCTTGATTTTCCCTAGTTTTTCTCGGTACTTTTGCATAGCTATCTGTTCGAGATCTTGGTAGATGCGCAGTCGGCTGAGCAACAAATCCCAATCCACCTCGTGGCCATCGAACTCGGGGCCATCCACACAGGCGAAACGCGTGCGCCCGCCCACAGAGACGCGGCAAGCGCCACACATGCCCGTGCCATCGACCATAATCGAGTTCAGGCTGACGATCGTCTTGACGCCATAGGGTTGAGTCGTCAACGAGACGAACTTCATCATGATGGCCGGGCCGATGCCCCATACCCGATCGATCTTGCGGCCTTGATCGAGCAACTCTTTGAGGGGCACGGTCACGAGTGCCTTGCGCGCATAGCTGCCATCGTCGGTGCAGACGATTAACTCGTCGGTGACGGTGCGCATCTTGTCTTCCCAAAAGAGCAAATCCTTGTTGCGGGCGCCGATGATACCTATCACATGGTTCCCGACTTGGCGAAGCTCTCGACAGATGGGGTAGATCGGGGCGATCCCCAGGCCACCCCCTACCAAGACGACGGTGCCGTACTTTTCGATCTCGGTGGGCGTGCCCAAGGGGCCGGTGAAGCTGGCCAGATGGTCTCCCTCTTCCATGTGGCCTAAATAGGTCGACGTCTTGCCCACCTCTTGTACCACGATGGTGATGGTGCCGGCCTCACGATCAAAATCGGCGATGGTAAGCGGGATGCGCTCCCCCTTTTCATGGGCACGCACAATGACAAACTGCCCGGCCTGAGCCTTTCGTGCTACGTCTGGCGCCTCGATGACCAGCAATTTGCTCACCGGCGCCAGAACCTCTTTTTTGACAATGCGATACACAGACGCCTCCTCGGTGCCAGAGATAGAAGGATAGCAACAAAATGCTCTGCGAACAGGCTCTCCACGCAGCAACACTCCATCATAACCCATGGAGCCTGATTGTCAAGTTATGCCACAGGACGGATGAAACACAAAACGAAGGACAGCACGATCCTCACGCGTCGGGTCGTGCGTTCTCATGGGTACGCCCCATGGTCGCGAACTTGCTCAATCCTCTTCCAGATCAAAGATCAAACGGATGACCCCGATCATGGCGAACAGAACGCGCAGCAAGCGACGCTTGTCCACCTCGGCCGGCGGGTGCGCTTTATCCCCCGCCCCTTTAGAGCGGCGAAAAAGCGCCCAGCCGGCCAGCCCACCGAGGCACGCACCGATGGCGGCGCCGGCCAAAATGTAGCGACCATTGCTCGGCAAGATACACCTCCCCTTGATATGTGCTCAGCCGCGTATACGTTGCCAAAAGGCGCTCCATGCGGCATGGCGTGCGTTTAACCAAATAAAGGGCCTCGCGACCATCGACAAGCCCGAATCCACATGACCCAACAACCGATGGACGCTCTCGGTAGCTTTGCTCAAGAAGGGCCTCGCCTCGCGAAGCAGGCGACGCAGAAAACGAGTGGCAATGTAGAGAATCGCCAGCGGTAGGGCGCCCAGGACGAGGCATTCCAAGGCCAACAAGATCACGCTTGCGTTACGAGCTATGGCCAACGTCTCTAAAGACATTTCCCCCTCCCTCCTATACATCCCCGTCCCTCTCCGAACCGCCCAAGGGCAAACGATTCGCTTATGCCGAGATGGCCCCCATCCGATGGGGCAAAGGCGCAGAGATCCGGCCTCTTGCAAACATGGTCCAGTGTACCAGAGGGGTAGAGGATGCGCAAGTGTGTATCCAAGCGATTTGGTGCCCAATTACGGCCCGGCCTTGCGCGGTTGGGAGCTTGGGCCGGGGAGCGCCCGAACACGGGCCTTTGCCACCCAGGAAGCAGGACCTCCCTGGGCTGCTCGTCTTTTGATCGTCTGGTCCGTCCAAGGGCGATAGATGGGCGCACAAAAGGCATGACGCTTCCTGGCGCGCGTTTTTGAGGCTATAATGGCTCCAAATCGCGCCTGCTGAGAAAAGGAGGAGCCCATGGACTCGCGCGAACGTGTGCGCATGGTTCTCGACGGCCAAGTTCCCGATCGCATCCCTCTGGACGATTCCTATTGGGTGACCACCGTGGCACGTTGGCGCCGCGAGGGATTGCCCGCCGATGTCGATCCGCGGGCCTATTTTGGCACCGATGAAATCGTCTTTCTCTCCGGAGATTATTCCATGCGCTTCCCCGAGCGTGAATTGGAACGCACCGAGCTCTCGCGCACCTATTGGGACGCCGATGGGGCCTTGCGTCGCGATCTGCACACCGACGAGGGTTGGACCTCTCAATGGCTCGACTTTACCATCAAAACCCCCGACGACTGGGAACGCGAACGAGGACGCCTGGCCTTTGTGCCCGAGCGCATCCCCGAAAATATTCTGGCGACCTATCGAGAGGCGCGCCGGCGCGGCCGCTTTGTCTGCTATGCAGCCCATGCTGCCTTTCACCCCACCTGGATGCGCATCGGCATGGAAAACGAACTGGTGCTCATGATCGAGGCTCCAGACTGGATCCACGATATGATGGCAGCCCACACACGGTTAATCATCGAGCTCTTTGAACAGCTGCGCGCATTGGGGATCGAGTTCGACGGCGCTCGTTTGGCTGATGATCTGGGCTACCAATCGGCACCGCTCATCTCTCCCCGACTTTATCACGAGGTCGTGCTGCCTCACCATAAATGCTTCTGCGACCATCTACGCGCGGCCGGCCTCAAAACGATGCTGCATTCCGATGGCAATGTGGCCCCATTGATCCCCGAATTCTTGGAGGCGGGCTTTGTCGGCTTGCACCCCTTGGAAGCCAAAGCCGGCTTGGACGTGCGCCAGCTCAAACCCCAATACGGCGATCGCCTCGTCCTCTGGGGCAATATCGATGTGCGCGCCTTGGCCGGAACCCGCGAGGAGATCGAAGAGGAAATCGTCGGCAAGATCGAGGTGGCCAAACAAGGAGGAGGCTATATCTACCATTCCGATCACTCGGTGCCTAACAACGTGTCGCTGGAGAATTATCGCTACGCGCTGGATCTGGTGCGCCGCGTCGGCAGTTATGAGCGATAAAAATACCATAGGACACAGATTTTTACAGATTATATTGATTTTCTGTGTTTATCTGTGTCCTATTTATCGCTTTTTTGAGGCAACGTTACATTTCAGAGGCCGGCATATACTTTTCATTGGGATAGATCATGACCTTGATCTCCTCTTTGCGCTCCAGCCGTAAGAAAGCCTCCCTCCAGTCTTCGAGGCCGATATGGGCGGTGACGATCGGCTGCAGGTCTATCTTGCCCATAGCCAGGATCTGGAGCGCCCGCTCCCACGAATGCCATCCGGCGGCCATGCGCACGGCCTGATCCTCGACCTCCATTCCCCCCCAGCCCCATGTGCCGCGCACGGTGAGGTTGTTGTAGGGGATATTGTCGATGTTGCAACGAATGTCATGGCCCCACAAGCCCACTACCGTAATCCAGCCGCCCGTCTTGACCATGCGCGTAGCTTGGGTGATAGCCGCCTCGCCACCAGAACAATCGATGACCAGATCGGCACCCTGGCTGTTCGTCAGCCGGCGCACCTCGCTCACCGGGTCCTCTTCGCTATACCAGATGTAGTTGGCGCCCAACTCGCGCGCCTTGGCCAAACGCCGCTCATCGTCGCGCAAACCGGTGACGAACACGGCACGGGGGCTCCACAGGCGCACGATCTGCAACATGGTCAACCCGATGGGGCCAGGGCCAGTTATGACCACAAAATCGGCCGGGTGGATGCGCGTGCGATGCATCGCCGCATGGCTCATGCAGGTGACCATCTCCACCATGGCGCCCTCGGCAAAGGAAAGATTATCGGGAAGGCGATGGGCCAGCCGTTCGGGCACCAGCATTCGCTCGGCGTAAGCACCGTCAACATGGATGCCGATGCGGCCCTGCAATGTCTCCAAATCGCCGCAGATGCGGTCGCCGATCTGCCACCGATCGCTTACCGCCGTCCCTTTGCCTACCACCACCCCAGAGTACTCATGGCCGGGGATCACCGGCAGCCGGCATTCGTGTTCATCGTGCCAGAGGTGAATGTCGCTGCCGCAGATGCCCACGGCGCCTACCTCAACCAGCAGATCATGAGGCCCGGGCACCGGTTCGGGCACGTCGACCAAGCCCATATTCTGCTCACCCTTGGCCCATTTTTGCACCGCTCTCATGAGGATACCCTCCCCGCGTGGAAATCAAAACCTGATGCCAGTATAGAAGGGGAAACCATAGCCTTCAAGTTATCGAGCTTTTTCAACTCGACCCCCAAATTGGCAAGCCCTGGCGAATCGCCCTAGATCACCAGGAGAATCCCCGCTATGGTAAGCAACGTGCCCAACAGCGTGGCCCGCGTCGGTCGCTCGCCCAACAAGGCCATGCTTAACGGCAGAGCAAAGAGGGGCGCGGTGGTGCCGATGACCGCCGATAGACTGGGGCCGATATGTTGCACTGAGGCCACGTAAAGCGTGCTCGTTCCCGCATAGCCGACGGTGCCGATGAACAAGAAAATGAGCACCTGGCGTCGATTGAGGCCACGTACGGCATCCCATTCACCACGCAGGGCGGCGATGGCGGAGGAGAGGACGGCCACGGTGGGCACACGCACGCTGTTGGCCACAATGGGATTGATCCCCTTTAACCCCGGGGCTAGAATGACGGCGTTCAAGCCCCAGAAAAGAGCCGCCGCCAAGGCCATGCTCGTCCCGAGAAGGATTTGCTGCAAGGTCAGAGGAGGCTCGCCGATAGTCGCCACCGAGTGACGCCGCGGACGAGAGATGAGATAGACCCCCGCTATGACCAGCAAAGTGCCGGGTATCATGATCGGCTCGATGCGCTCTCCCAACAGAAGGTAGGCGAAAAGCACGGTAAAGAGGGGGTTTGCGTTGGTGATGGGAAAGGCGCGCCCCACGCCCATGATCTTGAGCGCATAGACGTTGCAGGCGCTGCCCAGAACGCCGCCCAGGGCCACCGAACCACATAGATAGAGCAGGCGCTCCGGCGTGAGCAAATGGAATTGGTCACGACCTACGATCAGGGCCAACGGCACCATCACCATCAACCCTACGATGGCGCGAATGGCCACCACCAGAAAGGGCTCCAAGCGGCGGGACAAACTGCGCATACCCACGCTCGTGGCCGCGAAGGTGACGGTGTAGCCAAAGGCAAAGAGCAATCCGAGGGTGTAATTCACGGCGACTCCATCTTGGGCGTAAGACCGTCCGCTATTATGGGCGCGACGGGCCAAGAGTCAAACGAACAAGGACAACTTTTGACGGGAGCGATACCCGCCAAAGGGGCAGATCCCGGAGATGACATCGAGCGGGAAGCGGCGTTGCGGAGCTTTTTGACAATAGAGTACCCGCAGGCTATGATCCCAGCACGAAAGCCGTAGAATCAAGGAGGTGCGTTTTGGCCGTATCCCATAGCGAACAGGTAGAGGCCATTTGCCCCTATTGCGAGACCCCTTTCTCGACCGAGGCCTGGACTATCGTCGATGTCTGGGAGCGCCCCGACCTGGCGGTGCGGCTACAACAGGGCCTTTTGCATATCACTTTTTGCCCTCATTGCCAAAAGCGCGTCGCCGTCGACACCCCCTTATTGGTTTACCGGCTCTACAAAGATCCGCCCTTTTTGCTCTCTATGCCCGACGATACATCGGAAGAAGACGCTCGCGCTCACGCGGCCGTCCTGTTGGGGCGACTCCGCGAAGCCCTGGGCAAGGATTGGAAACCTTCTTGGCTTGACCATCAATACGAAACGATCGATCGAGTCGAGGTACGAGTGTTATTAAACCTGGACCTGATCTTGCTCATCCG
>JACIWY010000207.1 GCA_014360745.1 Chloroflexota bacterium | reverse complement strand
GTGGCGGCGCTCATCGGTGAGAGGCGGGATGGCCAGGCGGATCACTCGGCCATCGTTATTCGGTGTCAGGCCCAGGTCCGATTTCAAAATGGCCCGCTCGATATCCCCGATAGTGCTCGCGTCCCAGGGGCGGATCACCAAGAGGCGTGGTTCGGGGACGGCGATGGTGGCCATCTGGTTGAGTGGGAGCTGACTGCCGTAGGCATCGACGCGCAACTTTTCGACCAGCGCAGGAGACGCTCGTCCGGTGCGGATCGTGAGTAGGTCGGAGCGCAGCGCTTCCACAGCCTGCTGCATTCGCTCTTCGACGTCGAGAAGCACATCGTCAATCATCTCGCTCCCTCCGGAAGGGGCCAAAGGGTCAAGGATAGAAAGGGAAAGAATATAGCGCCCGACTCCTTTCCATGTGGCCCTAACCCTTCGGCCTTTATTTGTCTGCGGTCACCAAGGTACCGATCGGCTCTCCGAGGATAGCCTTGATCAGGCTATCGGGAGGGCTCAGCTTAAAGACCATGAGCGGCAGGCCATTATCCATGCACAAGGAAAGCGCGGTGCTGTCCATGACACCGACGCCCATATTGAGGGCCTCGATGTACGAAAGTCGATCAAAGCGCACCGCGTCTCGATTCTTGAGCGGGTCGCGATCATAGATACCGTCCACCTTGGTCGCCTTGAGCAAGATCTCGGCGCCGATCTCCATGGCGCGTAGCGCCGCTGCCGTGTCGGTGGTAAAGTACGGGTTGCCGGTGCCGGCGCCAAAGATGACCACGCGCCCCTTTTCTAGGTGCCGGATGGCGCGACGCCGGATATAGGGCTCGGCCACGGAGCGCATCTCGATGGCGGTCTGTGCGCGGGTGATGACGCCCATACGCTCCAGCGAGTCTTGGAGCGCCATGGCGTTCATCACCGTGGCCAACATGCCCATATAGTCAGCGGTGGCCCGGTCCATCCCCTGGGCCAAGGCGTCACTGCCACGCCAGATGTTGCCGGCGCCGATGACGATGGCGATCTCGACATCATAGGCGAGGGCATCGCGGATCTGGCTGGCCACGCGGTCAACGGTGGGCGGGTCGATGCCAAAACCGCCCTCACCGGCCATAAAGTCGCCGCTCAGTTTGAGCAGCACGCGATGATATTTGGCTGTGGCCAAGGCTACCTCCTTGTCGCCGTCGCCGGCGCGCCCGATCACTCGATCTGGAAGCGGACAAAACGCTTGATGACAATATTCTCGCCCAGTTCGGCGATAGCTTCGGTAAGCAATTGGCGGATGGTTTTGTTCTCATCCCTGATCCAAGGCTGCTCCAGGAGGCAGCTCTCCTGGAAGAACTTGGCCATCTTGCCCTCAATGATGCGCTCCATGATGGGCTCCGGCTTGTTCTCCTCGGCCATTTGGGCGCGATAGAGTTGCCTTTCGGCCTCTAGGACGGCCTCGGGGATGTCTTCGCGCGAGACCCACTGCGGGTTGGTGGCCGCGATCTGCATGGCCAATTCGTGGCACAGGTTGATGAAGCGCTCGGTACGGGCGACAAAATCCGTCTCACAATTCACTTCAACCAGGGTGCCGAGCTTGTTGCCACTGTGTACGTACGCCTCGACACGGCCCTCGGTAGTGATGCGGTCCGCCTTCTTGGCCGCCACCGCCATGCCCTGCTCACGCAAAAGGGCCGCCGCCTGTTCCATGTCGCCGCCCGTTTGTTCCAGGGCCTTTTTGCATTGCAAAACGCCTGCGCCGGTCTCTTGGCGCAACTGCTTGATCATCTCGGTCGTTATAGCCATAAAGCGATTCCCCTCACCTTCTCTGCGTATAGGTCGAGCCGGGTCGGCGGCCCGGCTCGCAAAAGATGGCCCGGCGAAAGCCGTTAGTAATCCTCGTCTTCGTATTCATCCTCAACCTCATCTTCATCATCGATGATGATGAGGTCTTCTTCTTCCGCACCGACCGGCTCGAGTTCCTCTTCATAATAGCTAGGCACGGCCGCGGCACCGAGGGCCTCGTATTCCTCCCCCTCCTCTTCCATGATCACGCCGCGCATCTGCTGACCCTCGATGACGGCCTCGGCGATCTTGCTGGTGATCAACAAGATGGCCCGAATCGCGTCGTCGTTGCCCGGGATCACATAGTCGATGGGGTCGGGATCGCAGTTTGTGTCGACGATAGCGATGACCGGAATGCCGAGGCGATTGGCCTCGCGCACGGCGATCTCCTCACCGATGGTATCGGTGACAAAGAGGGCGTCCGGAAGCTGGTGCAGGTTGCGCAAGCCCCCCAGCCGCCGCTCGAGCTTGGCCAACTCGCGCAATTTGGCGGTGGCTTCTTTCTTGGGCAAGAAATCCAACTCGCCCCGTTCTCGCTGGCCTTCCAGGTCGATCATATAGTCGATGCGCGAGCGAATGGTGCGAAAGTTGGTCAATGTGCCGCCCAACCAACGCTGAGTGACGTAAGGCATCCCACAACGGATGGCTTGCTCGCGCACATTATCCTGTGCCTGGCGCTTGGTGCCCACAAAGACGATGGTGCCACCCTCGGCGGCGATGTCGCGCACTACCTCGTGCACCTCGTTTAAGGCGCGGATGGTTTGTTGCAGATCGATGATGTGGATGCCGTTGCGCTCGGTAAAAATATAGGAGCGCATTTTCGGGTTCCAGCGCTTGCTGCGGTGGCCAAAGTGCACCCCAGCTTCCAACAACTGCTTCATCGTAACAATAGCCATACCTTCTCCTTCGTTTTGACACCCGCCCTCTTCTGCCCTCGGTGAACCGGGGGCGCTCCCCCCGGCACGACACCTCGGATCGGAGGGCGTGTTTGATAGGGATTGGGTTGTTTACCCGGCTCACGAGTATATCATGACTCATACCATGGAGCAAAAAGCGCCGATTATGACACGTCTCGCCCCCTCGTTCATTGGATAGACGAGTTCTCTGTATCGCGATACAATGGGGTTTAACAAGGACAAACGGGTGGAAGGAGGGGGAAATGTTAAGGGACAAGCTTCGTCCATGGGTGAATATCGTAGCTTTGCTCGTGGTGTTGGTGATGAATGGGTTGGCCAACGCGTTGCCCCTCAACGGTCAGACGACGGGCGAGATCAGCGATCGTTTTGATGTCTATTTTGTGCCGGCCGGGTATGTGTTCAGCATCTGGGGAGTTATCTATCTGGGGCTCGTCGGCTTTGCTGTGTATCAGGTGCTCCCCCAGCAGCGCGACAATCCGCGGCTGCGCGGTATGAGTTATCTTTTCGCTCTGAGCAGCCTGGCCAATGTACTTTGGTTGGTGGCCTGGCATTATGAACGCTTTGTGCTCTCGGTGGCGATTATGCTCGTCTTGCTGGTCAGCCTGATCGCTATCTATATGCGGTTGGGAATCGGGCAGACGGTGGTGCCGGCGGCTGAACGTTGGTTGGTTCGGGTGCCCTTTTCTATCTATTTAGGCTGGATCACCGTCGCTACCATCGCCAACGTGACCTCTACATTGGAATATGTCGGCTGGAACGGCTGGGGGCTCGATGAGCAGCTCTGGGCTGTGATCATGATCGCGGTGGGCTGGCTGATCGCCACGGCGATGGCTTTTAGCCGCCGTGATGTGGCCTATGGGCTGGTCATTGTCTGGGCCTATGTGGGCATCGCGGCCAAGTTTCCGGCCGTGCCAGTGGTGAGCTATGCTGCGGGGGCAGGCGCTCTGCTCGTCATTGTGAGCTATCTGCTGGTCGTTCTGGGCACGACCGGGGCCAAACCGTTGCGCACGGCCTCTGGCTGATCAGAAACGCGCCGGCGTCGAGGTTCGTCTCTGTATGAAGAGGCGAGCTATGCAGAATGGGGGGGGAATGTTGAAAAAGAGAACCCTGGGCAAAACCGGCCTGCAAGTGACCGAAGTGGGATTGGGCGGGTTGTTTGTATCTGCTTATGGCGCGCCTTACGAGCAAGCCGAGCGGGCCATCCATCGGGCGCTGGAGCTGGGCATCAACTATATCGATACGGCGCCGAGTTATCGCGATAGCGAAGAAGTGATCGGCAAAGCGTTGGCCAGCGCGCCGACGTCGACGGCGTCCTTGATCCTATCCACCAAGCTAGGCGGGCGGCCCCAGCCCTTTAGCCCGCAGAGCCGGGCCGATTTGGTGCGCTCGGTGGAAGAGAGCCTGCGCTTGCTGGGCCGCAGCTCGATCGATCTACTCATGATCCACGAACCAGACCGCCCTGGTCAGTATGATTGGTGGACCGATGAAGAACATTACGAAGGCCCGGTGATGGACCTGCTGCGCGATCTCAAGCGCAACGGCATCGTGCGCTATATCGGGCTGGGGGGCACTACGGCCTATGAGCTGGCCCACATTATCCGCACGGGCAAGTTTGATGTGGTGCTCACAGCGTTCAATTACAGCTTGCTCTGGCGAGAAGCCGAGATCGCCGTATTGCCCGCAGCCAAGGAGCAGGGCATGGGTATCATCATCGGCTCGCCGCTCCAACAAGGTGCGCTGGCGCGTCGTTACGACGAAGAGGTACGCACGGCTCGTTGGTTGAGCCCACCGCGCCGTGCGCAGTATCTGGCGCTATACGAGCTGCTGGATGAGCTGCAAATGCCCATTGCCGAGCTGGCCATGCGTTTCGTCCTCTCTAACCCCGATGTCTCCTGCGTGCTATCGGGCGCACGATCGGCGGAAGAAGTGGAACAAAACGTGGCCGCGGCGGAAAAGGGGCCTCTGCCGGCGGACATTTTAGAGCGATTGGATCGAATCGCGGCCATGGTGCCCTTCCGACCCTTTGAGGAACCATTCGGGTTGCCCTTCGGCCGGCCCTATAAAGGGCCGGGAAGGGCGGCCTGAGCTATTCCTCTACACCGACGGTATGCGCCTCTACCCAGGGCCAATCGACTTCGATGCCCAGGCCGGGCTTGTTCCAGGGGCGGGCCATGCCGTCGGGGCCGATGTCGGTGGAGGCATCTACGATGCCGGGCGGAGTGTAATAAGTGGCCGGCACCAGGCGTTCAAAGTATTTGGTGTTATAGATGGCCAGTGCCGCGTGCAACGAGGCAATGCTGCCCCCATGTATCGCGCACATCACCCCAAAGCCCTCGCAGATATGGGCCGTCTTGAGCACACCGGTGAAGCCGCCCTTGTAAAGATCCAGAGGGCCGGTGAGAATGATGTCGGCGGCGCCGTTGCGAATGTGGGTCAAAGCGTCCCAAGGGCCGCCATGGGTGGCCTCGGCGGTGGCCAAGGGGATATCCAGAGCGGCGGCCAACCGCGCCAGGGCGGTGATGTTGAAATGGTCCATCGGCTCTTCATACCAAAAATAGTTGGCCTCCTCGAGCTGACGGCCGAACCAAAGGGCGTCTTCAAAAATGTTGAACATGCTCGAGGCGTCGTACATCAGCACGATCTCCTCACCCACATGGCGACGCAGGGCGCGACATAGCTCGGCGTCCTGCTCAAGCCGTCCCCAGGCATGCAGCTTGATGGCCTTGTAGCCCAGCGCCAGACACTCGTCGGCCAAGGCCATGAACTCCCCGATGGAGTCCAGCGTCACGGTCGAGGCATAGGCGGGGATTGCATCGCGCATGCCCCCCAACAGGCGATAGACAGGCAGGCCGGTCACCTTGCCGTACAAGTCCCACAGGGCGACATCGACCGGGCCGATGGCGTGGCCGAGTTGAGAGGTGCGCAGATTGCGCCAAAAATCCTGCCAGATGCGCTCGCGGTCCAGAGGATCGACGCCGATGAGCTTCCATTTGATTTCTTCTATATCGGCTCCGCCGCGATAGGGCGACCATCCCTCGACCCCTTCGTCAGTGAGGATGCGCAAAAGTGCGGTGTGGGCTATGGGGCCATAGGGTTTGATGCCATCGCGCCAGTGGTAGGGCCCCCGTTCCCATTCGACATGGTGGATCCTGATAGCGGTGATTTTCATGGCAGCTCCTTTTTCTCGCCATTTTTGCGTAAGGGGAGTTTACCCCTTCATCGCGCCTGCGGCAATCCCACTGACGAACTGGCGCTGGAGCAAAAAAAAGACGATCAGAGTAGGCAGCGTGGCGAGGACAGAGCCGGCGAGGATCACTGAATAATTGACGTAAAGGGGGAATTTGCTGCGTAGTTGCATTAGTGAGAGGGCCAGGGTGTATTTGCTCCGCGTGCGGACCACAATGATCGGCCAAAAGAGATCGTTCCAATTGGCATAGAAGGTAAAGATGGCCAAAGTGACCAACGCGGGCACGGCGATGGGGAGCGCGATCTGGGCGAAAAGGCGGAAATCGCCGGCGCCGTCTATGCGCGCCGCGTCTATCATCTCGTCGGGAACGTTGAACATGTACTGGCGCATCAGAAAGGTGCCAAAGGCGCTGGCCAGGCCGGGGATGATCAACGCCTGATAGGTATCGACCCAACCCATGCGCACGATGACCATGAACACAGGGATCATGGTGACCATGCCGGGGATCATCATGGTGGCCAGCAGGAAGGCGAAGAGCCCGTCCTTGCCCGGGAAGTTGTATTTGGCAAAGGCGAACCCGGCCATGGCCCAGAAAAAGAGGGTGAAAAAGGACATGGTGAAGGTGATAAAACAGGAATTCA
>JACIWY010000206.1 GCA_014360745.1 Chloroflexota bacterium | reverse complement strand
AATTTCTGCAGCTCGTCCACATAGGGTTGGGGCAAATGCAGGGCCTGTTCCCAAAAGAGAGAATTCTCGTTGGTGATCTCGACCGCGCAGATGGCCGGATCGTCCATATAGCGCAGGCCAGTGTACGTGTTGTAATGGGTCAGAAGTTGGGTGGCGTATTCCTTTTGCAGCTCGATGAGATGCGGGTTATAGAGGCAAGCCGGCTTGGCCGCCCAATTTAACCCCTCGGCGGCCAACACACCGTCGGCGGCGGTGAATTGGCGATAGTCGAGCAGGTCCATGTAGATATAGATGCCACGCTGTCGCAAGGCGTGGATCATGTAATCCAGACGTTCCAGCTTGGCCTCCGAGAGATGGCGCGTGTCCTCGTAACGCTCGTCAAAGATGGGCCCGGCGAGAAAAGTTTCCTCGTCGGCACCGGGAGTTGTAGGCCAATCCAGAGCGTGAAAGCGGATCATGTTGCAACCCACGCTGGCCAGTTTGTCGGCAACCGCGTCTGACAGCTCGTGCGTGCCAAAGGCGGCGCGATCGTGGGCCAGGTTGGTGCCCCAGAAGCGTGCGCGAGTGCCATCCTCAAAGTAGAAATGGCCATCATCGCGCGCCTCCATGAAGCCGCGCTTTCCAGCCGGCGCATCCAGAAGATGCCCCAGGTCGAACGCAAACCGATCGGTATTGCGCATCTCAATGGGGAAAAATGAGCTCTCGGCCATTATTATTCTCTCCTTAACCGGGGGTCATCTGGGGCCGATGGCTATTCGATAGAAGGCCACAGGCCCTTGAGGTTCCAGGACAAGGTTCAAGCGTAGTCCCTCTATCTGGGCTGAGATCGGGTAGAGCGGCTCGCCCAGCGGAGCGCATGCCTGTACAGATACGACGTTCGAGCCCCAGCTGCCCTGGATCTTGACGGTGCCCGTCGGAGGCCGATAGAGAATCGGCGGCCTTCCAAGGTCATAGATCAAGTTGTCTCGAACGGTTTCGCCCGTATTCACACTATGCCCGATGGTTGCCAGCAAGAGTTCGCTACTCACAGCGATTGGCTTATCGTCCTGAGAGGTCAAAGCGACTACGCAGTGAGGTGTATCCATCTGCAGCACCAGATTCCCCAAAGCGATCTCTTGCCCTCCGATGAATCCAATCGCTGCCTGGAAGCGCGGCGTGTCGATGGTCAATATACCCCGCTTAAAGTCGCGTAAAAGCTCACCTGTAGTGCTCGGTAGACGACCTAAATCGATATCCTTATGGGTAACCTCGATGAGACCCCAGTGGTTCATGGCATCAAGGAGCAAACGGCCCGTGAGGAACCATTCACGGGGCTCGCGCCGGGCATATCCACGATCAATAACGCACAGCCCAGGGATGACAAGGCGCCGATCATCGATATATCCCAGGCACATGTCCTCAAAGGTTCCGATCGGTTCGGCGCCTTCGGGCAATGAGCTGATGAGAATGCCCGGATCCATACTCCGCAAAAACTGGTGGTTATCATAGCCCATGCCTTCGAAGCGAATCCACGGGTTGTCAAAGTCGTTGCGGATATGCAGGTCGCGGATCAGCTTGGTGCGGAAGCGCAGGCCGGGCTGATGTCGTGCGGCCAGAGCGGCGCGATCCACGCGCTGATCGTGTAGATCAAGGGCGCCGTTGTCCGCTTTGAGGAAAGCGCGCCGCGCGCTGCTATAGTCGCCGCTGGCCGAGGCTCCCGCGTTGGCCACGACGTCGGCGTCGCCCTCATAGGCCTCATCGAAGAAGCGCTTCTGGGTGCGCAGCACGTAAGCAGCCATCCGCGAGGGGTCATCGCGCCAGGCGGTTCCTGCGTAGTATGTGTCCACATTGGAGTGGCCTACATCCAGGGCGACCTCGGCTGCACGTACATCGCGCCGCAGGAACAATTGCGCTGCCAGGGGGAACTGCGACCAATGATCGGGGTCGTTGAATGAAGTAAAGAATCCCAGCTGTCGGCTGGGCTCTCGCAAAGCACCGCCGATGCCATAGAAGAGCAGCCCGTCCCAATCCTGCAAACAGGCGTAGGCCGCCATCTGCAGCATCGCCTCGCTGCGATACTGGTTGGGCCAGGGCATGTTCCACTCGCGAACGATCATCGGCTTGCCTGCTACCTTGCTGAGCGAGGGCCAGGCGATCGCCGCATGGATGCCGGTGTTGCGCAGTTCGGGCTGATCCTCGAGCCGGGCCATGCGATAGCCAGCCCCAATTGGGCAGGCCGACCAGTCCGGGTGATCGAAGTACATGCCGTTCGAGATAAAGTCCAGCTCTTCTGCTACTGCTTTAAGGTCGGCGGGCACAAAATTGGTCACGCAGGCGGTGATGGGAACGCGAACGCCCAGCGATTTGAGGTGATCGCGCATGGTCGCGTGATAGGCGCGCTCCCATTCGTAGAAGAGAAGTGTGGCATCGTTGCAACGCGCGGGGCTGGTGAGCGGATCGCTGTAGGCTCGGTCTGTGTTGGGCAGATTGTACCAGGCGCGCAACACGTCGGGCATGCGCACCGTGCCATCGGCGGGATC
Source organism: Chloroflexota bacterium (assembly GCA_014360745.1). Lineage (GTDB taxonomy): Bacteria > Chloroflexota > Anaerolineae > UBA1429 > UBA1429 > JACIWY01. The sequence goes on along the minus strand of JACIWY010000206.1, from coordinate 4,045 downwards.
TTCGTCGGGCAGCAAAGCGCACTCGCCCTGATAGTTGGTCCAGGCGGCCTTGAGGCCATCGCGATCCCCATAACGCTCTAGCAACCACCGGTTCCAGGCGGCTTTGAGTTCGTTCCGATAGTAGGGCGGCAAGTCGCGCCATTGTTGCCAAAAGAAGGTATTCTCATTGGTCGTTTCTACGACGGCAATCGCCGGATCGTCCGGCCAGCGCAATCCTGTGTAAGGGTTGACGTGGTCGAAGAGCTGGGTGGCGTATTCCTTCTGCAGCTCGATCATGCGCTTATTGAACATGCACGCCGGCTTACCGGCCCAATTGAGCTGTTCCGTCTCCGGAAGGCCGTCGCCCGGTTTCCATATCCGATAGTCGAGCAGGTCCATGTAGGTGTAGATGCCCCGCTGCTTGAGCTGGTAGATCATATAGTCCAGCTCATCCAGACGTTCCGCATTCAGATGGCGGGAATCGTCACCATGGGCAATGACGGCGAGCTCGCGCGCGGTGTTGTCAAAGGCGTGAAAGCGGATCATGTTGCAGCCCACGCTGGCCAGGACGTCGGCGATCCGCTCCGCCTGAGAATGGGTTAGGAAGGCACCCATCCCGCCGGCCAGGTTGGTGCCCCAAAAGCGCGCCTGAACGCCGTCCTCAAAGTAGAAATGGCCATCCCCTCGCGCCGTAAGAAAGCCATGTTTGCCCGCCGGCGGGTCTAAGAGGTGGCGCATGTCAAAGGCAAACGGGCGATCGAAGGGAAGCTCCACGGGGTAGCACGTCTGTTCGGATGCCATGTTTCCTCCTGATTCCCACATTGGGATCATTGTGGCTAGCTTACGGCAGCACGCTCGCGCCCAGTGCCCTATGAGGCCCTCTCCGGGATGAGCGCGTCCAGGATCGGCTGCACCCAGCGATCGTTTTCTATATCATAGGCGACGAAATCGGAGTCGAACTGCCAGTAGGCCCAACTCCACCCCCGCGCCTCGGCCTCGCGGGCCACGAAGGCGGTCCAGCGGGCGCGGGAGGCCATATCGGCCTTCTCGTAGGCGCCGAATTCGCCCAAAAAGAGGGGGCGTCCTTGCGCCTCGGCCCAGGCCTGCGCTTGGTCAAAATCCTGCCGGATGGCCGCCTTTTCCTCCGACGTGCCGCGCCACTCGATGCCCGATAGATCCCTATGGCGGCTCCAATGGGCGCCCTGATGGGTGAACTCGCCCGGCCGATAATAGTGCACGGTGACGATAATATTGCCATCCTCCTGAGGTAGCTCCAGCTTAGGCAACGCGTCGATGCTGTTAAATTCGGCCGGGCCGATGATAAGCGTCCTTTCAGGCTGTATCTCTCGCACAAGGCTGTAGACCTCTTGCAGATACCCTTGCCATAGCGCCGGCGTCAGTTCGCGGCAGGGCTCATTGAGCAGCTCCAAGAGGACGCGATCGGGGTATCCCCACCGGCGACAGTGCTGAGCAAGTTGTCGCCAGGTGGCCAGGAACCGCGCCTTGTTGCCCTGCGGGTCTTGGCCCATGGCGGTGAACTCGTGCATGTCCAAGATGACCGTGAGCGCGTTGCAGAGCGCCTGGTTCACGGCCCAATCCAGGGTCGCCAACCACTCCGGTGCGATGGGGTAGTCGGGCGCAGGCCCCATGTGTTTGAAGGGGTGCAGGTTGATGCGCACGCTGTCAAAGCCGGCCTCGTTGATCAACCGGAAATGCTTTTCCCGAATGCGCGCCCGCTTCCTGGACTCCCAGAGCGGGTCATAGCCGATGATGTTGACTCCACGGCCCAGCCGTCGGTTCTGGGCCCAGGCTTGGTCCTGTTCTTGTCCGCTGCTCATGGTTTCCTCCTTTTCGGTTGGCAAGGCCGGCTGCCGCTTTACGAGCCAGGCTGTGTGCAACGAGCGAGGCCCAAAACAGAATCAAAGGCCCGAACCGGCGGTCCGGGCCTTTCGAAGACAGGGAATGCGCAAGCAGATTGCTATGCATAAGGAGCTGGCCTAGCAGATCGGCTTGGCCATGCCCTCCTTGAGCTTCTCCTGAAGCTGGGGCTCGATCTCCTTAAAGACCTGCTCGGCGGTCTTGTTGCCCAGCACGCATTCCTCGAAGGGATCCTCGGTAAGGGTGCTAATGCCATCGGGCAGCATGAACTCCTGGATCCATCCCCCCGGCCAGGGATCGATGGAATTCATGATCTCCTCGCTGCCCAGCAGCTCCTTGTCCAGGTTGGGGAAGGGCTTCATGAACCAGGGCGACTTGAGCACCGAGTAACGCGCCGGGATGAGGCCCGTGCCGAGCGCGCTCTTGATCTGCCAGCCGGCCTCGCTGTTCAAGAACTTGAGAAACTCCCAGGCCCAATCCTTCTGCTTGGACCATTCGGCCATAGAATAATACTTGATCGCCGACCAGGTGCTCCTCTTCGCCGGCCCCTTGGGCATGGGCGCCGCCCGCCAATCAAAGGCGCAGTTCTTTTGAAAGCCGACCGTTACCTCGCTCCATACATAGACGGTGGAGGATCCGCCGGCGTCGAACCCGATGGTCTGGCCGCCCGCGGCCTTGAGCTCTTGCGGCGGCATGCACTGGTATTTGTGGATCAGGTCAAAGAAGAGCTGCGCCCCGGCGATGGCTTCCGGCTTGTCCAGGATCGTCCAGCGGGTCGGCGCCTCGTCGTTGTCGAACCACTTGCCGCCGTAAGCGTTCCAGACGGGGCCCCACTGGCCGGTATGCTTGTAGATCCATGGCCCGCCGGCCGTGCCCCACTGCACGACATCGGTTTTGTCAAAGCCGGAATCCCGCGGCGTGCGCCCCTTGGAGTCATGGGTCAGCTTGACGCACATCTCGGCGAACCCTTCCCAGGTAAGGTCCCAATCCGGATAGGGGACGCCGGCCTCGTCGAACTGATCCTTGTTGTACCACAAGACGTGGTTTGACCCGCCCTGGCTGATGCCCCATAGCTTTTTGCAGATCCAGCCACGGTTCAAGGCGGGCACCAGGTCATCTACATTGATCTCGGTCAGGTCTCTTTCCCAGAAGGGCGTCAGGTCGGCCAGCGCGCCCTCGATAAAGTAGCGAGAGCTGGAGAAGGCGAACACGTCCTGGATGGTGCGCCCGGCGATCATCACCTTGCGCTTGTCGGCATACTGTGGCCAACCCAGGATGCTCCACTCGATGGTCACGTTGGGATGCATCTCCTGAAAGCGCTTGACCAAAGCGTCCTCAATGTCCTCGCTAGAACCGCCCGCGTAGGCAAAGTAGGAGATGGTCACCGGCTCGGCGGCCTTTTGGGGCGCCTCTTTTTCGACCACCTTCTCGACAACGCGAGTGACCTCCTTCTCGACCTCGACAGCCTCTTTGACGACGACCGTCTCCTTCACGACTTTTTCCACAGCCTTTTCGACGACCACTGTCTCCTTGATGACCTTGGGTGCGCAGGCCCCCAGGAGGGCGGTGCCGGCGGTCGCACCAGCGACCCTCAAAAAACGACGACGACTGAGACTTGGCATAGTATATCCTCCTCGAAACTGCATCTACGTGTGATAGAAAGAGCCGTCAACATGGGGCGAGATCGGTCGATTGAGCAAACCTCCTTTCTATGAGATCGGCCGGCTTATAGTGCCCGCCATCGCGACTACCCTTTGATACCGGTGAACACGATCCCTTGAATGAACCAGCGTTGAGCCACAAAGAAAAGAACCAACGGGGGAATCATGATCAAAAGCGACACGGCCATCAACTCGTTCCAGCGCGTGCCGAATTGAGAGCGAAACATGCCCAGACCCAAGGCCAGCGTGAAACGCTTATGACTGGTGAGGTAGATCAGCGGGCCCATAAAATTCTGCCAGTTCCAGCGGAAGGAAAAGATGGCCACGGTGGCGATCGCTGGCCAAGATAAGGGCATCAAAATCCTGACATAGAAGCCGAGATCGGAACAGCCGTCGATGCGCGCCGCGTCCTCCAATTCCGCCGGGATGCTGAGGAAGAACTGGCGGAACAAAAAGATGTTATAGGCCGCGCCGGTCCAGGCCGGCACCATGAGCGGCTTAAAAGTGTCCAGCCAGCCGAGGGTGCG
>JACIWY010000205.1 GCA_014360745.1 Chloroflexota bacterium | reverse complement strand
ATCTCTGTCGTCTTAAAGATGCAGAAACTGCCGCCGTAAAGGACGGTCCTGGGGTTGTTCGGGTCGGCCTGCGGGATGATGGTTTGGCCCCATTCTTTGATATTGCCGCCGCCCTGCTCCACAGCCTGCTTATAGTAATAAGTGCCAGAGGTGGAGCCAAAGGTAAAGGCGACGTTCCCCTTGCCGAACTCGGCCTGATCGGCGTATTGGCCCTCCGGCTTCCAGGCGGCGCCGGCATCGATGAGGCGTTTGATCAAGGCCAGAGCTTCGACGCCTTCGGGTCCGTTGAACACAGCCTGGGTTTGATCGGCGTTGAGCTGGGTGGCCCCGCGACTAAAGAGGAAGCCGTCGAAATCCGACGCGCCCTCATAGTACGCATAACCCTTCTTGCCGGTCTTTTGTGTAATAGCCAGGCATTGTTCCTCAAATTCGGCCCACGTCTTGGGAGGCGCGCTATAGCCGGCAGCCTTGATCAGATCCAAGTTATACCACATGCCCAGCGCGCTCTTGGTAAAGGGGAAGGCATAGTATTTGTTGCCATATTGCGGGAAGCGGCATTCCGCCAGATACCCCGGAAAGATATCGGCCAGGTCTTCGGCGCTCAAGCCGATCTGCGGGTCGTTGATGTACGGGTCGAGCTCGATCACGGCATCGGCCGCTTTGTAATCCGAGATCATGGACGGATAGGATACGGCACAGTCCGGATAGTCGCCGCTGGCCACGGCGGCCACCAGCTTCTTGTAGAGCTCGGTATAGTTGCCCTGGAAAGTGGCCTCCACCGTGATTTCGGGGTACTGTGCCTGAAAGTCGTCGATGATTTCTTGCAACAGCTTGCCGCGAAAATCGTCAGGCGCCTGGGGGTGCCAGAAAGTGATGGTCACCTTCTCGCCCAGGATGGAGGAGGTAGAGCCGGCGCCCGGGCCGGTTGCCCCGCTCGGTTTTTCGCCCCAGCCGGTCCAGATCTTGTCGGCGATGATGTCCTGCCGCAGCGTCTCCAACTCTTGCTTGAGCTCGGCGGGGACGTCATCTTCGAACTCGTGGAAGGGGGCCAGGCCCACGCCGTTGTTGGCCAGGGTGCCCAGATAAGTGCCACCTTTGAAGGTGCCCTCCTGGGCCTGCTTGATGGCCTCGAACACGGCGACATCCATGTTCTTGAGCACCGAGGTGAGCAGGATGTCCTTATAGGCGGGCGCGCTGACGTACCAATCGGTATCCACGCCGATGAGCATACGGCCGCGTTCCTTGACCGCCTCGGCCGTGCCCAAGCCCACAGGGCCGGCCACTGGCATGATGATGTCGGCGCCCTCGTCCATTAGGCTTTCGCCGGCGCGGCGACCGTCATCGGTGGATTCAAAGTTACCGACGAAAAAGTCGGTGCCCAACACTTTGACGTTGGTGCCATGCACCCGATTATAGTGGGCCACGCCCTCGGCATAGCTCTGCATAAAGATGGTCACGGGCGGGATCTCGATGCCGCCGAAGGTGCCTACCGTGCCCGTCTTGGTCATCCCCGCAGCTAGGTAGCCTGCCAGGAACCCGGGCTCATCTGTGGCGAAGGTTAGCCCCAAGACGTTGGAAATAGGCGGATCATAGGCATAGTCGACGATGGCAAAAAGGGTGTCGGGGTTCTGCTTGGCGAAATTGGCAATGTCCTCGCCCAGCAAAAAGCCGACGCCGATGATCAGGTCATAATCTTGTTGCAAGAACTCGGTGATATTCTTGGCATAGTCGGTCTGTTGTTGCGATTCGAGGTATCGTCCCTCGATGCCCAGCTCACGGATGGCGCGCTCCACGCCGGCCCACGAAGTGGCGTTGAACGATTTGTCGTCGATGCCGCCCACGTCGGTAACCATGCCGACTTTGAGTTTGCCCTCTTTGGGAGCTGCGGTAGGGGTTGGCTGCATCGGGGCGGCTGTGGATGGCGCCTGGGTGGGTTGCGAGGGCACAGGCGTCGGGGTGGCACGCGCGCAGCCGCTGATCAACAAGGCGACGATGACCAGCACACTAAATGCGGCCCAAAAGCTTCTCTTGATCATATTTCCTCCTCAAAAACTGGTGCCGTGAACTCCGGTCCACGCGCACATCTTGCCCGGATTCGGGCACGCCGTTGAGCATTATAGCCAACAGCTATAGGCGCGCAAGTGACGGGCCTTGGTCGTAAGCAGGGAAAATGCGTTTCTCGAGTGCAAGGGCCCGCCCGCGATTTCAGACAGGCATATGCGTCTCGTTCTCCCAATCGCGAGCGGGCCCTTGGGCTCAGCGTTCGCGGAGGATACGATCTACCACCAATTGCCGGAATTCGGGCGATAGGCTGGAGAAATAGGCGCTGAACCCCGTCACTCGCACGATGAGATCCGGGTATTTGCTCGGGTCTCGGTGCGCCTCCAGCACCTTGTCGGCATCCATGACGTTCATATTCACCTGGGTGCCACCCATTTCCACATGTCCGGCGATGAGGCTGGCCACTTTTTCCAGGCCACCTTCGTCTTTGGAAAGGCCCGGGTCGAACTCGATCTGCATCGGCGCCGAGTTGCCATAGCCCGGCTGCACCCGTGCGATGGCCACCGCCAGGGCGCTGGGCGCGCCATCCTTACGAAAGCCCGGATCGGGGTTGGCGCCGTGCGAGATCGGCTCGCCGGCATGGCGCCCGTTGGGCGTGGCCCCCAGCTCCTTGCCCATGGGGATCGTGTTGGCCCAGGAAAAGAGGCCGGGGATCATCTGCAGGCCGCCCGGGGTTGGTTTTTCCTTAACCAGGCGGGTAAAGGTCTGGGTGATGCGTTCGGCATATTCGTCGGCCAAGGAGCCGCCACTGCCATAGCGCGGAATGCTTTTCATCATCAGCCGCGCGCGCTCGCCATCAGGGCCGGCCCAGTCGCTCTGTAAATAGCCTCGTAGCTCTTCCCAGGTCATGCGCCCTTCGCGCTCGATGCGCTGCTCCAGGGCTGCGAACGAATCGGCCACCGTGGCCAAAGCCGCGCCATCGACGCACATGTTGTAATACTCGACACCATAATGGGAGGCGTCCAGGCCACGCTCGATGGGGCCATGGCTCAAGAGATCAAGCACCAACTCGGGAAAGACCTTGTGCATATGCTCGACATGAAAATCCAGGGCCTTGGCCGTCCACTCGACGGCGCAGCGCAGATGGTGCTCAAAGCGACGCCACAGCTCGGCCACCGATTTGGGCGCGGCCTCATCGGCCAGCATCTCTTGAAGGGCAACTTCGAACACGGCGCCAAAGTTGATCTTGACGCAGTCGTTGAGGGTGTACTCCCGACCAGGCACGGCGAACCAATGGCAACCGGAGTAGGCCCGTTCGCGGCCCAATTCAATGGGATACCCCAGCCCATTGCGGGTAAACCCCTCGGCGATGTTCTCCACCCCCAAGAACTTGGGCATGCCATTCTTGAGGTTGAACTGGATTTCGACCCCACGACGCAACAGGCCCGGGTCCACATTCTTGCCCACCGATACGCCGACGTTGGTGGGCACATTCAGCCTTTCGACGGCATCCAACACCAGATACGAGACGCGATTGGTCACATCCCGGCCGCTGGCATCGGGGCCGCCGAGCTGGATATAAGCCGTATCACGCAACAAGAGGCAGGCGATATGGAACACCGCCTCTTCGTCCGTGAGGATGCCCGCCGCACTATCTCGTTCATAATAGGGGGTGAGCAGCACGTCCAGGCGCCCCAGCGAACCACTGCCGTTGTACATGCGCGCAGTCATCTGATACCAAACGATCCATTGGCAAGCCTCGCGGAAGGTCTCCGGCGGGTCGTTGACTAGCTTTTCGTTTATCTCCGCCATCTCTAACAAGTTCTGCCGCAGTTGCGGATTCTTTTCCTCCGCAGCCATCTGGCGACACGTCTCGGCGGTGCGGGCGATCCAGTTCTGCAGGCCGAGTACGACGTCCTCCAGGCCATCGTAAAAATCGGCGCTTCGCGGCGCGTTCACTGCTCGATAATGGCGAATCTTGTTCAGCAGCCCGCCGAATCCCAGTTCCAAGCCAATGCGCAGGTCTTGGCAGAAATGCTGGGTGGCGCCGATGCCGGGGAGCAGCTTGTACTTTTTCAGGGGCTCTTCCAATTCCGGGAATTGGTAATCCGGGTTCCAACCCACCTTGCGGTACGAGTTAAAGTTCACCATATAGCCCCCGGCCAGGGAGGCCATGGGGTCCACGTAGGTAGGATGGGCCTCCAACAGGCGGCGGAAATTGCGCCCCACCGCTTTAGGGCCGAAAAACCCCCCGGAAGGATGGTTGCTCTCCGGCTCATAGCCCTCGATGAGCACGTCGGTGATGGGCATCCCGGACGTGCTGATGGCCTGTACCACCTTGCGCTTATCCGGCGGCGGCAGGATCAGGGCCCAATCGTCATGGTTCATCGAGCCGATGATCTCTTGTTTCTCTCGCGTATGTGCCAGTTTGGTCGCACGAAGATGATCCAAACGTTCCTGGTAGGTGAGTTCAATCACGGTCTGTACGGCCATATTTACCCTCCATGAGGAAGGATGGTCTCGGTTACAACGCTTTATTATACTTCTTCAGGCGCTCGCGGCCAATCCGATGTTCGACATGGGGTGAATAGGCTGCGCGCCCGCTTTTGGGCGCGGGATGATCCAGATGCTCGCGCAGCATGGCCCGTCGGAGCCGCCCGACGATATCAGGATGAGCGGCGGCGACATCGTGCAGACAGAGCGGGTCTTGGGCTTTGTGGAAAAGCAATTCCCGCGCCGATTCGTTTAGCCAGACATACTTCCATTCGCCATCGTCCATCATTCGCCAGGGAGCGGCGAACTGGCCGCCGTTCTCGCTGTAGGCGGCCTCGCGCACGCGATCCACCTTGCCGAGCAACAGAGGCACGAGAGAGCGGGAACTGCATCCGGGCAAGTACTCGCCGGCGCGGTCCTCGCCGGCGGCAAATTCGATCATGGTCGCCGCCACATCGTGGCAGGAAACGATGGAGCGATCCAGCCGTTGCGGTCCCGTCCATCCTGGGTAGCGCGCCAACAACGGCACCCGCACCGACGCATCCTCGTAGTAGCACTTGCCCCCTTTGCCCGAATCGCCCAACATCTCGCCGTGGTCGGCGGTAAAGATAATGAGGGTATCGTCAAGCCAGCCGCGCTCCTCAAGCAGGTCGAGGAGGCGGCCCACGTTCTGATCGACAACGTGGATTTGGGCGATATAGTTGGCCACCATCTCGCGATAACGTTCGGCCTGCGGGTTGTTGGCCGGCAGCGGGACGTGATTGAGGTCGACCCGGGCCAAGGCACTGGCCGGTGCGTCATACGAGGGATGGGGGCAACAAAAAGAAACCATGTGAAACCAGGGGCGTTCCCCGTCGTATGCCCGAAACCACTCTAGCGCCTTTTGCCCGATGAAATGGTCGATATAGTGCTCCTCGGGGAGGATCGAGGGCCACCAGCCCGATTCACCCCGCCCGCGGGCCTCGACGCGCTCGACGATATCCTCGCGATAGCGGTAGAGCAGGCCGTGAGCTTGCAGGTAGTGGGTATAGTCGTCGTCCACAAAGAAGGCCATCGTCTTGCCCGCCACCTGTAACACGTCATCGAAGCCTAGGGCGCGAATCTCCTCGCGCCAACGGGGCTCGGCCAGGTCGAGGTCAAAGCCGACGCCTTCATGAGTATGTATCTTGCCCGTCAACGCGGTGTGGTAGCCCAACCTCTGCAATGCCTGGGTAAACGTGGGGAGCTCCAACGGCCAATCGCCGATGTTGTTCATCTGCCCCGATTGAAAGGTATACAGGCCGGTGTGGATAGCGTTACGCGCCGGCATGCACAGTGGGTTGGGCGAATAACAGTGGCTGAAAACGGTGCCCGCCTGCGCCAGGCGGTCGAGATTCGGCGTCAGCCCTTGCATCGCCGGGTGCCCCATGTAACCCAGGTAATCCCAGCGGTGCTCATCCGTCATGAGGAACAAGATATTCTTGGGAGCCATGCTTCCTTCCCCCTTGTGCTCCAAGTGGAGCAAAAGCCTGTCGTCCGGTTGGCTGCGATTCGTCCGGCGTCAGAAGCGCGCCGAGGGGCGATGTCAACGCCCCAATAATCCTATTTGCGGGGCACTGCCAAGCATGGTACCATGCCCTGCACATCACCATTTCCTCATTCGCATATACATATAGGGGTGATTCTGTGATTGATAAGGATGTGCGCAACATCGCCGTCGGGGTGGTCGGTTGTGGCTATTGGGGCCCCAAGCTGATTCGCAACTTTCAATCCATCCCCGGCTCTGATCTGCAGATCGTCGCCGACCTGCGCCGGGATCGCCTGAGCCATGTGGAAGGCCTTTACCCTACCGTCAAGACGACGACCGAATACCGTGAGTTGCTCCGTTCTCCCATCGAAGCCGTGGCCATTGCCACACCGGTGCACACCCACTTTGACATGGCGTGCGAGGCGTTGCGTCACGACAAGCACGTCTTGGTAGAAAAGCCGCTTACCAGTAACTCGGAACAGGCCCAAGAACTGATCGCTCTGGCCGAAGAGCGCCAGCGCGTTTTGATGGTGGGACATACGTTTGAGTATAATCCCGCCGTCGAATATCTCAAGGAGTATGTAGC
>JACIWY010000204.1 GCA_014360745.1 Chloroflexota bacterium | reverse complement strand
GAGACGAGGCGCGCTTCACTCTTCCATGGTGAGAAGCCAGCAACGCACCCCGTGGCGGCACCGTTGAGAGCAGGAGGCGCCTTTTTTATTAGCGCTGCCGTACATGTCGGCGGCGAACCGGAGGATGGGATCATGGATCGTTCGCGCCAGAGCAGTCATGAAGGGGGCTTTCAGGAAGAAGCCCTGCGCGAGATCATGTTGCTGGAGCGGCGGGTACAGGAGATCATCAAAGAAGCCGAGCGAGAAGCGCAAGAGATCGTCCACACGGCCCAGGAAAGGGCCAAGTCGATCCGCGAAGAAGCGCAAGAAGAGGCCAAACAGAAAGCCCAGCGCGATTGGCAAGAAGCGATAGCCAAGATCGAAGAAGAAACCCGAGAGCTCATTCACCAGGCCGAGCAAGACGCCGAGGCGTGGGAGCAAGAGGCCCAGGGTCGCCTGCCCGAGGCTGTAGACCTGGTATTGCGGGTCGTGACGCTTGGGAAGTGATATGCCCACCGCTATGGATGCGATTCGCTATGCCGGCGCCAATGCCGGTGTGCGGGCGCTTTCGGCACAACTTCTCGACGAAGCCACGTGGCGCGAATTGATCGGGGCCGAAAACCTGCAGCGTGTGTTGGTCGTCCTTGCTGAGACAGCCTACGCCGAATCGGTTACCGGTGTCGAGCAGGAGGCCTATCCTCTCCAGCAAATAGAACGGCGACTCAGTGGTCAGGCTGCCCGGCGTGTACGCCAAGTGATGACTTTTGTGCGTGGCGCGGTCAAGGAGTTGCTCATCGTCTGGTGGCGACATTTCGAGCTAGAGAACCTCAAATCGGTCTTTCGTGGTGTGGCTCAGGGCCTCGATCCGGAGGTTATTCAACGCTTTCTGATTCCCCTAGGCGCCGAGTCGCGTTTGCCCTGGGGGAGCCTCGTACACGAACGTTCGGTGAGCAGCCTGGTGGAGCGCACGGCGGGCACCCATTACATCAATCCACTGCGCAATGCCCTGCCGGCTTATGAACGCGAGGGTAGCATTTTTGCCATCGAAGTGGCCCTCGATATACGCTACTATCGAGACCTCGATGCCGCCATTGGGCATCTGAAGGGGCAAGATTATGCCGATGCGCGTATGCTTCTGGGGACACACATCGACATGCTGAATATTTTGTGGGCTTTTCGTTATCGAGTCTATTATGGGCTTTCTCCGGAGGAGATTGTCAACTATACACTTTGGCATGGTATTCGCACCGATATCGAGCTGATACGGCGCATCGCCCTCGGGGCTACACCGGAGGAGATTTTGACCGAGATTTGGCCTATCGCTCACTTGGATCTATCCTCCTTAGCCGAGCTCGATGACGCCCGAAAGCTCCCCGAGTTGGAAAACATTTTGTTGGCCTACTGGCGCAAGCTCGCCAGCGCAGCTATGCGCGGATATCCGTTCAGGTTGGCCGCTTTATTGGGTTATCTCATTTTGCAAGAGCTCGAGATTCAGGACCTGGTCACCTTGCTGGAGGGCAAAGCCATGGGTTGGACCGACGATCGCATCGAGCGACAATTGATCAGAAGTAGAGGATAGATCATGTTCGCCCCCGCTGAAATGGCCGAAGTCGACATCTTTGTGTATGACGAGGACATCGAGCAGGTCGCCCAGACCGTCGCCCGCCTCGGGGTTATGCACTTGATGGATGTCAACACGTTGGGCGAATGGGCACGTGACGTAGACACGGAGTGGAGAGGGCGTGCCTCTGGTTATCAGGGCCAGGAACGCCGCATCTTGCGGTTAATGGAGACGCTTGGTATCGAGGATCAACCACGTCCTTGTGAGGGGCGGCTCGACCCCGCCGAGGATCTGGCCAGCATAGAAAAAGAGCTGGGCGAGATCGAAAAACAAGTACAGCATCTTCAGCAACAATACGAAGCGTTGCAAGAGGAACATCACCATTGGGAACTGACGATGCGCTCGCTAGAGACACTAGCGCCGCTTTCGGTGAGCATCTCCGATCTGCGTCAGATGCAATACCTGCATCTGGTGGCCGGCACCATGCCAATAGAGAACTTGGCCCGCCTGGAGGCCAGCCTCTTTCGTATTCCCTATGCCATTGTCCCTTTGTATCGTTACAATGGAAGGGTGCTCATCTTTGCTTTTTCGGCCCAGGAGCACAGCGCCATCCTCGATCGGGCGCTAGAGAGCGCTTTTCTGGATCCCCTCTCTTTGCCGGAAGAGTTCACCGGCTCGGCCCAAGAAGTGCTCGAACAGGTCCGCGCCCGACAAAAAGTGGTCGAAACGCGCATGAGGGAATTGGAAGCCGAACGCCGGCAACTTGCCGAACGCCTGGAGCCGGTGCTCCTGCCTATGCTCACTCGAGTTCGCCGAGACGCAACCATCGCCGGTGCCATGGCCCGCTTTGGGCATCGCGGACGTGTCTACCTCATCGCCGGCTGGGTGCCGAAAGATCGAGTCGATGAGTTACGGAGCCAAGTGGAAGAGGCTTCTCAGGGAAGGGCTACTTTTGAAGAAAGCTCTCCGTATACCCCCAACCCGTCGCAAAAAGTGCCCACCCTGTTACGGCATTCTCGCTTATTGCGGCCCATGCAGATGATCGTTTCGACATACGGCATCCCAGAGTATCGCGAGTTGGATCCCACCCTCCTGGTCGCAGTGACGTTTCTGGTCTTGTTCGGCGCCATGTTTGGCGATTTGGGGCACGGGCTGGTGTTGAGCCTCATCGGCACTTTGATAGCCAGCGGGACGATATCCAGATTGCGTGTGAATAAAGACCTTGGCTATATCCTGGCCGCATGTGGAGTCTCTTCCAGTGTCTTTGGCCTGCTCTACGGGAGCGTTTTTGGCCAGGAGGAGATCATCCCCAGCCTATGGCTCAAGCCTTTGGAGGACATCCCCTCTTTGCTCATCGCTTCGGTGATCATGGGCGTGGTCATTCTCAATATCGGCTTTCTCTTCCGCATCGCCCAAGCTGTGCGCCAAAGAGAGCTGCTTGAGGCGCTTTTCGATTCTAACGGCATCGTGGGGTTGGTGCTCTATTGGAACCTGCTAGCTATCATTGGCCTGATTGCCCAGGGAAAAGCCGTACCTGGATTCTTGATGGGTACCCTTTTTATTTGGGCCTTGGCCCTTATTTTTGAAGAGCCGCTGACCAATCTCTTACGCGGCCAGCGCCCCCTATTTGAAGCCAACCTCTTTGAATCTCTTGTCCAAGCCTTTTTCGAGTTTTTTGAGGCTCTCATCAGCTACATCAGCAATACGCTTTCCTATGTGCGCCTCGGCGCCTTTGCCGTGGCTCACGTTGGCCTGACCTCGGTCGTTTTCTTGCTAGCCGATCTGGCCGGAGGGTCACCTCTGCTACGTTGGCCGATCATCGTCCTCGGGAATCTTGTCATCATCGGCTTCGAGGGCTTGATCGTCGGCATTCAGACCCTCCGCCTTGAATACTATGAGCTTTTTGGCAAATTCTTTCGTGGCGGGGGGGTGCCCTTCGAGCCCCTTATCCTGCCGGCGATGGAATGCGAGCTTACACCAGAAAGGAGCCAAGCTTGATGCATTTTCTCAATACCGCGATCCTCGGATTGCTTGTTACCCTGCTCTTGGCCAGCGCCACGGCGATGCGTCGCGTAGCCAGGCCTCAAACGGCCTTGCGTTCCCTCATCGGGGGGATGATCGGCGTCAACGGTCTAGGAGCTCTCGCCAGCGCGGCGGTTGTATTTCTGACGTTGAGCTTTCCCCTTCCCGCTTTAGCTCAGGGAGGAACGACGGTCACCCCCCAGAGCGGCGCAGCCTTAGGAGCTGCCCTGGCGACCGGCCTAGCTTGCATTGGTGCGGGTATCGCCGTAGGGATTGCCGGTGCGGCAGCCATCGGGGGCATCGCTGAAAAACCCGAGATGCTCGGTCGGACGCTCATTTTCGTCGGCCTTGCCGAGGGTATTGCTATTTATGGGTTAATCATTTCCTTTATGATCCTCAGCCGTTAAGCTGAGATGCAAAGCGAATCGGGCGCACGATGAAAGCATACGTTTTGGGCAATGAAAACTGTATCCTCGGTTTCTCTTTGGTCGGCATCGAAGGACAGATTGTTCGCAGCCCTGAGGAGCTCTCGGCGGCCCTGAACGCCTGTTTACAAGATGAGGCGATCGGTCTACTCTTGATATCGGCCGATGTAGCCGTTCACCTGCGCGAGCGCATCGACCAGCTCAAGGTGGGTAGCCTGAGGCCGTTGGTCGTCGAAATACCCGGCGCCCACGGCGAGACGCCCTATGCCTCACTTCAGGAGCTGGTACAAAGCGCCGTGGGAGTGAGCCTGGGAGATAAAACATGACATCCGTAATCGGTGGTGGTTTGGAAAGCTATATGAATCGGCGTGCTCGTGAGCAGGCCAAGAATCGCACAGCCGAGGCCGAGGAGCAAGCCAAACAGATCCTCGAGCAGGCCAAAGCCGACGCCGAGCGCACGCGCGAGACGATGCGCCAACGCACCGAACAACGCATAGAAGCCAGGCGGCAAAGCGCCTTGTCGCAAGCCCGCCGCAAGGCACGGGAGATCTTGATGCATCGCCGCGAGCAGGTGATGGAGCAGGTATGGCAACAAGCCCGAGAGCGTTTGCGCCAACTCGATGACGCCGAACGCCTGGCCGCCATCCGACGCCTTCTACAAGATGCAGCCGAGCAACTCGGTGGCGGGGCCTTGCGCATTCAGGTCAACGAGCAGGATGCCAAGCTCTTGGGCGATGACACCTTGGCCGAGATGGTCCAAGCGCTCAAAGAGTATGGCGTCGAGAAGTTGTCGTTGGCCGAGGCGCCGGCGCACATTATCGGGGGTGTCATCGTCTGGCGCGAACGGGACAACGAGTTGGTCGATAACTCGTTCGATCAGCGCCTGGCCCTGAGTCGCACCGCCCTCCACGATCCGGTGTATCGCCTACTGACCGGCGAGGCGGAGGAGTAAGCGAGGCATGGAACGAAAGCCCATTGGAGAGGTGATCTGGGTTAACGGCCCGGTTGTGCGCGCCGAGATGCGCAATGGCCTGATCATGGAAGAGCAGGTCGAGATCGGCCCCCACCACCTCGTCGGCGAAGTGATCTCCTTGGAGCGGCAGGTGGCTACGTTCCAGGTGTATGAGGAAACATCCGGTTTGAAGCCCGGCGACCCCGTATTCGGCTTGGGTATGCGCCTGAGCCTGGAGTTGGGCCCGGGCCTGATGGGGCGTGTCTTTGATGGCATTCAGCGCCCCCTGGAGGCGCTGGCCGCGCAGACGGGCGATTTCATCCAACGCGGCGCGGGTACGGTGCCCGCTTTGGATCGCGAGAAAAAATGGTCCTTCAAGCCGATGGTATCTGTAGGAGATGCCGTACGCGGCGGGGCTGTGTTCGGCAGTGTGCCGGAGACGGGCATCATCGAACATCGCCTGCTCATCCCACCCGAGCTGTCGGGCAAAATCTCTTGGATCGCGCCCGAAGGAGAATACACGGTCGACGAGGTCGTCGCCAGGTTAGAGATCGAGGGGACGGAACAAGAGCTCACCATGTTGCAGCGCTGGGCGGTGCGCGAAGAGCGACCGTTCAGTGAGCGACTTAACCCGACCGAACCGCTTATCACCGGCCAGCGCGTGATCGATGCGATCTTTCCCATCGCCAAAGGAGGCACCGCTTGCCTCCCCGGCGGTTTCGGCACCGGCAAGACGGTGCTGCAGCACTCGCTGGCCAAATGGTCCGACGCCGATATTGTGATCTATGTGGGTTGCGGCGAACGCGGCAATGAGATGACCGATGTGCTCACCGAGTTCCCCAAACTCGAAGACCCGCGCAGCGGCCGATCACTCATGGAGCGGACGATCCTTATCGCCAATACCTCCAATATGCCCGTGGCTGCCCGCGAGGCCAGCATCTATACCGGCATCACCATGGCCGAGTATTACCGCGACATGGGATATGATGTGGCGCTTATGGCCGATTCGACTTCGCGTTGGGCGGAAGCCTTGCGCGAGATTTCAGGACGCTTGGAGGAAATGCCGGCAGAGGAAGGATTCCCCGCCTATCTGCCCTCGCGCCTGGCCTCTTTTTACGAGCGCGCCGGCCGGGTGATTACCCTGGGCGGGCAGCGTGGCTCTGTGACCGTCATCGGCGCGGTGTCGCCGCCGGGCGGGGATTTTTCCGAGCCCGTGACCCAACACACCCTACGTTTTACGCGGGTGCTATGGGCGCTGGACAAATCCCTGGCCGCGGCCCGTCACTTTCCGGCGATCGCCCCGCTGCAAAGCTATAGCGGCTATGTCGACGAATGCGCCGAGTGGTGGGAAGAGAAGGTGGATGAGCGCTATCGAACCTATCGCGCCGAGGTGATGCGCATCCTCCAGCAGCAAGCCGAGATTGAAGAGATCGCCCAGCTTGTGGGCTCCGATTCATTGCCCGAGACGCAGCGTTTTATCCTCTTTGTCGCCGACCTCATCGAGGAGGCTTTTCTGCAGCAGAGCGCACTCGACCCTATCGACGCCTTTACGAGCCCGGAGAAGCAGATGGCCATGATCCGTCTTTTGTTATATATCTATGAACGCGGACGGCGGATGATCGAGAAGGGCGTGCCTTACGTGCGGCTGCAGAACGAAGTGGATATTTGGCCG
>JACIWY010000203.1 GCA_014360745.1 Chloroflexota bacterium | reverse complement strand
GCCTGACGGTGGATTATCGTATTTTGCTCAGCCGGTAAGCACATAGCGGGCAGTTGAAACTGCGCTTCCCCCAAGTCGCCGCAGGGCGACTTGGGGGGCTAAAGGCGTAGGCCGGCGTTCCGCCGGTCAACGTGGCCACTTTCTACGAACGTGGCCTGAACCCCTGGGGATCGAGGGACATTTCTTTCATGCGCGCCACATAGTACTGATAGTGCTTGAGCGGCACATCCGGCGGCACGTGATGATCGCACCAAGGCAGATAACCGCCCTCGGCGCACAATGGCGCTACATGGGCCAGCTCGGCGTCGATGGCCTCCGGCCCGGCGATCATGGCCCGCTTGTCGATGCCTCCCATCAGGCGCAACTCCTGCCCGTAACGCCGCCGCAGCTCCACCGCGTCCATTCCCGCCGCGCGCTCTATGGGGTAAAAGCCGTTGACGCCGCCCTCCAACCAAAGGGGTATGAGGGGATCGGCGTTGCCGTCGCTGTCGACAAAGATCAGATCGACGCCGTGTTCGCGGATAAAGCCGGTTAGGCGCTTGTAGGGCTCCAGCATAAAGCGACGGAACATCGCGGGCGAGATCAGCGGCCCGGCCTTGTAGGCCATATCCTCCCAGAGCAGGATATAGTCGAGCTCTACATCCTCCAGGACGCGCCGCGCGGTGGCGATGCAGAAATCGACCACGGCATTCATCATCTCCTGCACCCAAGCGGGATCGTCATAGAGCGCCTGGCAGATCCCCTCCAACCCCATCCAGTTGCGGATCCAGCCAAAGACCGAGCCGGCGCGCAGCGTCAACGGGTAATCGCGCTGCGCATAGATACGCACCTGTTCGTCCCAATATTCCGGGTAACGCGCGGGAGACTCGGGGTTCAGGCGTGGTTTGAATTCGTTCTCCCAATCATCGCGGGTCTTGAGCGGGAAGCTGAGCCATTGGGGCATGCGAAAAGAGTGCTCGCCCTTGAACTCTTTGGCCACCACGCCGGTGTTACGGCGGACAATGCGATAGGTCTCGGTCTCCTCCAACACCGCGCTCTCAAAATCGGGCAGCAGGCCAAAGGACACGTTCACCTGATCGCGCAAACGGTCAAAGCCGAAATAGGTGTTGAGGTGCACATCGCGCGGCATCCCCTGTTTCCGCCAAACGTCCAACGTCTCCGGCCAAAAGCCCATCTCACCCCAGGGGACGCGGTCCTTGGGCCCATAGTTCATGGTATACATAAAGCGCTGGCGACTGTCCATGCCTGCCTCCGAAGGATGGTATTATTTTGCGCGGCGATGGAGAATGCGCCGCCTACAATTTTTCCACGGTCCGCTTTTCGAGGAGCTCCAGGTCCCAATCGACGCCCCAGCCCGGGCCATCGGCGGGGATCAACTCGCCGTTGACGATCTCGGGCACATTGCGCACACCGATCAGCTCGCCACTGGCCATGACCTGTCGCCCACCGCCGGTGTGTTCAAAGTAGCTGTTGTTGGCGATCGAGACACCCAATTGGGCATGAACGTGCCCGAACAGCCCGCCGATGCCGTTCAGCTCGATGGTCGTGCCATACAGCTCGGCAAAGTGGGCCAACTTGAGCACCTGGGTGGTGCCATGGCGCGCATTGGCCCGCAACCGGTCCGTCGCCCCTTGGATCAACCACTGGGCGGAAAGGTTCATATCGTGCATCAGGGTCTCGTTGGCCATGACGGGGATGGTCAGCTCTGCGCACAGCTCTTGATAGTCGTTCATGCGTTGCTCGTGGAAGGGCTCCTCTAACCAGATGAAATCCAGCTCTTCCAACACGTGGCCCACTTCGATGGCCTCCCGCAGGGTATAAGAACAGACGGGGTCGAGCATCAGATCGTAATCGGGGCCTACGTGCTCGCGCAGCTTTTCCATGATGGGGATATCGGCCTTGCCCCCCTTGTAGGAATGGGGCTTGTAGGCGTTGATGCCCAGTTCGCGGCCTCGCTCGATATGCTCGATGTACATCTCCACCGGGCCGTCGCCGGCGGTCATATAGACCGGGACGCCGTCGCGGTTCTTGCCCAACAGTTTGTAGATGGGTAGCCCGGCCACCTTGCCGGCGATGTCCCACAAACAGTTGTCCAACGTGCCGAACCAGCCCGGCTTCTGATAAACCCAGCGAGTGCCGAGGTGGAGCTTTTGGAAGATGAACTCGCGGCGGAAGGGGTCTTCGCCGAGGACGTGGGCGCGCAAGAGCTCCAGCGTATACCGGGCATCGCCACCGGAGGCGTCATAGGTGCAAATGCCCTCCACCCCCTCATCGGTCTGCACGCGCATGACCATCATATGGGCAGGCTCATCGCGGGGCACAGAGGTATGAGTGTATTGAGTGCGTTTGAGCCCTTGCACCTGAACGATCTTGTGGATGCTGCTTTTGCGGTTAGGCACCTCGACGACATGCACGACGATGTCGGTGATCTTCATAGCCTGCCTCCTGACAATATGAGAATATCCGCTCTGGAAGATAATTCTAGGCAGCGTTCCTATAGCTTGTCAATAGGCCCGCGCACTTTTGGACGCTCTCGCTCCTTTGGGGTATCCTACATACCCCGACAACGAGCGTATTTTCTGTATCTTGTTCGGTGTTCTTTTCGAGATAGCCGCCCGATTCGATGAGGAGGAGGGCCGTATGACAGCAATGGATGGCGAGCAGGCCGATACGGATCTGGCCGCCGAGCTACGCCTGATGCGCCAAGACCTTTTACAGGTCATGCTGCGCGTAGCGGGAATCGTGGGCTGGGTATGGTTCGCCTATGTGGTCTTTACGGCGCAGGCGTTGGTGGCCAGCACCCTCGCCCTTTTGATCCTGGGCCTCGGTGTGTACCTCGCTCACCGTCTGGCCACGGATCGTTTTTCCCAAGCTTGTTGGGTGCTCATCCTGAGCATGATCATCGCCCATGGCGTTGTGCTCAGCGCGCATCCCTTCTCGTTGGCCATTCTCTTTGCCGTGGTCATCGCCGTCGCGGCGCAGGCTTTGCTGCCTTTGGGCTGGGCGTTGTTGGCCGTGGGCCTGGCCTGGGCTTCCGCCCTGGTCGCTCATCGAGATGCAGTGGGGGCAAGTGCAGAGATCCTGTCGCCGATCGGATTATTGTTGCTCTACGGTCTGCCCTTTGGCATGTCTGCCCTCACTTTGCGTCCGCTACGGACATCGGTTTCCTGGGCATTGGCGGGCTGGGAGCGCGCGCACGAGAGCCTGGTTGAGACTCGAGCCCGCCGCGCAGAGCTTTATCGAGCTTTGCGGGCACTGGAGGAAGCAACCTATCGCATCGAACGGATGAACAACGAGCTGATCGTCGCCCGCCGCGAGGCCGAGGAGGCGAGGGCCATCAAGAGCCGGCTCACGGCGACGGTCAGCCACGAGCTTCGGGGGCCGTTGAATCTGATCCTCGGTTTTAGCAAGCTGATGGCCCTCTCGCCCGAGAGCTACGGCGAGCCCTTGCCGCCCGCCTATCGCGCCGACATCCACGCCATCTATCGCAATAGCCGCCATCTCAAGGCGTTGGTCGACGACATCCTCGACCTGTCGCAGATAGAGGCCCAGCAATTGCCCCTGGTCAAGGACCTGATCTCCCTCGAAGACGATGTGGTCCGCCGCGTGGCTGAGAGCATCCGCCCATTGGCCGAGCGCAAGGGCCTGTATTTGCGCTTGGAGCTGGCCGGCGATCTCCCCCCGGTGTTCGGCGACCCCGTGCGCTTGCGCCAGGCGCTCATGAATTTGTTGACCAATGCGACGCGCTTCACCGAACGGGGCGGGATCGTGGTGCGTACCAGCCGAGAGGGGGGATGGGTGCGGGTCAGCGTGACGGATACAGGGCCAGGGGTACGAGCGGAGGACCTACCCCAGCTCTTCCAGGAGTTCCACCAGATCCAACCGACCAGGACGCGAGAGGAGGGTGGCAGCGGATTGGGGCTGGCCATCTCGAAGCATCTCATCGAGTTACACGGCGGCCAGATCGGCGTGGAAAGCCAGCCGGGTGCGGGCACCACCTTCTTTTTCACCATCCCGCCGGTCTCCGCAGAGGGCGGGCAAGATGCGGGCTTGATGCGCACACGAGAGCGCTTGACCGGTTACGTCCCGCCGGTGTGCCTGGCCGTTCATGACGATCCGGACATCGTGCGCTTGCTCGGCCGCTACCTGGAAGGCTACCGCGTGGTGGGATCGCCCGATCCGGATCGGGCGATCGCCCTGGCCGGCCAGTTGCACGCACGGGCCATCCTGGCGAGCTCTCTTTTAGCCGGAGGCGTCCGCGCCGCTTTGGATCGTGAGGGGCTGGATATCCCCCTTATTACCTGCGGCCTACCGGAGCCGATGATGGTGCCGCGATTTGCCGAGGTGTGCGGCTATCTGATCAAGCCGATAACGCCGGAGTTGGTGGCCAGCGTGTTGGCCCAGGTGGAGCGCGAGAACGAGGTGAATACCGTTTTGCTGGTGGATGACGATCCCGATGCGGTGCGCCTGCTGGAGCGCATCCTGACGGCGCTACCTCGCCCATACACGATCCTCAAAGCCTACGACGGTCGCCAGGCACTGGAGTTGATGGAAGCGACCACGCCGGACGTCGCCTTCATCGATTGGGTCATGCCCGAAATGGACGGCTTGGAGCTGGTTAGGCTAATGCGCGCCAGGCCGCAGACGGCCCAAGTGCCGGTGGTCATTATCTCGGCGCGGGATCGGCTGGAAGGACAGGCGACGCTGGCCGCCCCTTTGGAAGTGCGTTTCAAACGCCCGCTCTCGCTGGCCAAAGGGATCAAATGTTTGCTCGGCATTTTGGATGTGCTGCAAGGATACGGCCTGAACGCTCAAGATACCCCCGTGTCTTTGAGCGTGAGGCGAGTTGAAACGAAAGCGAGGGTAGAGGAAAGCTACCCCGCCCACGAACGCACGTGATCGAGCAGCTCCGCCTGGGCCACCGGTTTTTGCAACACCGCCCGAGCGCCCAGGGCCAACGCGAGCTGCGGCTGGCTAAGGACGGAGCAAACGATCACAGGTGTATCGGCCAGGGAGGGATCGCTTTTGAGGCGTTGTAAAAAGGCCCAGCCATCTTCCTGGGGCATGAGGACATCCAAAAGGACGAGCGTTGGCCGCAGCCGCTGGGCGGTGTCCCAAGCCTCGGCGACGCTTCTGGCGCTGACCACCTCGTACGCCTCGATGGCCAAATAGCGACGAAAGAGCTGAATCGTGTCCTCGTCGTTGTCCACGATCAAGATCGTCGGCGGCCTCTCCTTGGGCACCGAAAAACAAAGGATCGGGTTGCGTTGAGCGTCTCGATCGATCCACAGCCTCCCTCCATAAATAGCGAGCAACTCCATGGCCGGGGCGAGTTGGGCATCTCGGCTCAAGTCACGCCCCGCAGCCCGGCCGTGGTCTAACCCGGCCAGTTGCCAGGTCAGGGCAGCCCCGTTTTCGACGACAGAAAGCTGCAAAGCGCCTCCGGTTGCCAACTCACATCCCACCGTGAGCATCGTGAGCAACACCTGGCGCCAGATGGCGAGATCGCCGGGGAGCAAGATCGTTTCCTCTGGGATTTGCAGGCGAAGTTCGATGCCCCGTTGCCCCAATAAAGGAGCGATGGTTTGGCGGACGCCGGCGATCAGGACGGCGAGCGACACGGCGCGAGGTTGGGCCGCCACGGCGATGCGCGCCGCCTCGCGCCTGGCCAATTGGCTCACGAGGGCATGATCCGCCGTTTGGGGGTTGTCGCGTTGACCGAGGCCACGACGCCAGAGCAAGTCTGTCACAGCGTCCAGGCCCTCGCGATGGCAGCGATAGAAGGTGGTGCGGCCGATGCCCAGCTCGGCGCAGATCTCGGCTTGCTCGCGACACTCGATATAATGCAACAACAAAACGCGATAAGGCAGCCACTCGGCCTGGCCGAAAGGGATGTGGGAGGGCGGGCGCAGCTCCTCGATGGCCTCTTGCAACATCTCACGTAGCGCAGGGCCGTCGACCCGCCGCATTGGATATTGATCGTTCAACCAGGATACAAGAGGATGCACCTGCAGATGGGCAGGGCAATAAAAATTGGCCAATGCATCTCGGACGTGCCGGGAAAAAACGTCGCGGGTGATCGTAGAGTGTGTCATAAGTTTCTTGGGCTATGCCCTCGATGGCATGAAACACCGCAAAGAACAGCTCGGCGGTCAAAATCGCGCAGCCATCTTTGCCAAGCCTCCCTGCGCAGGTTGCAAAGGAAGGCGATCGGCATCGCCGAGAAAACCGGTCACTCGGCGACTCGACAGGGATGGAGGCGCTTTCAATTGCCTTTCATATATACCATATCCAAGAGGAGCGTTACTGTCAAGCGGCGCTTGTCGGACAGTTTTATATGCATAATGCCGCGTACAAAGCAGGGATTATTGTAGAACCAAGCGGCCCCGGCAGAAGTCAAGGTCTGCTATACTAAAAGTAACCTGTGCGTTGTGACGCATGGGCCCGGCTCCTGTCTTGTATTGGGGCCAAGGCGATCGAGGGGTACACCAAAGGCTCCTCGGAAAGGAGGTGCGGCGGGCTAGCTTTATCCAGATACGAATCGGTCATTACCAACGAGCTATTTTCATTTTAGTTAGGAGGACGAGGACATGTCTGAAGTACGCCTTTCACGCAGAGGGTTCTTGCGACGCGCCGGCATCATC
>JACIWY010000202.1 GCA_014360745.1 Chloroflexota bacterium | reverse complement strand
CCACCCTTGAGCTCCGCCACGCCCGAGCCCTCTACCGATACCGTGGGCGCTTTAAACGTCGCCGTCGCGGTGCCCTCTAGGGTCAATTGGGTGGCTTTGATCTCCATGCTGGCGCTGCTTTCGATCTTTAAATTACCGGTGGCCTTGATTGCGACCTCGTTGCCGCTCTCGACGGTGATTTTGGAGGTGCTATCGTCCAGCTCAAGGGTCAGGCCGCCGCTGCTGGTGATGGAAACCTTGCGCTGACGATCGTCGAGGACGATGGTATGGCCGCCGGCGGTGACGACCTCGACCTTGTTATCATTGTTGTCATACATCGCCATCCAGTGGCCGGAACGAGAATGCCAGGTGCGCACCAAAGGCTTTTCACCACTGGCTGCTCCGCTCCCCTCAGGAGGCAGGGCATGCTGCCCGTTCCATAGGCCACCGATAACAAAGGGACGGGCAAAGTCGCCATGTTCAAAGGCCACCAATACTTCGTCGTCTACCTCGGGCATGACGAAAAAGCCCGCCTCGGGGCCTGCACCGATGCCCACTACCCGCGCCCAGTCGCTCTCGGCGTCTTCTGTCATCCAGGGGAACTTGAGCTTGACGCGGCCCCAGTTGTTCGGGTCGTCGGTGTTGGTGACGATGGCGGTGACCACGCCGGGCCAGCGGTCTAGCGGCAAACGATGGGTTAATTGCTCGCTCAATAGCCCCTTGCGCGAACCGTACACGTGAAAAAGGGTTTTCAAGCCGGCGGCGGTATAGAGGTGGGTGGCGCCGGTTACCAGATAGGTGCCGCTGAAGCGATCACCCAACGCTTCGAGCGTCACCGCACGGCCGGCCTTGATCTCCGGGTGGCGTAAGGCCATCCCTTCGGCCTCGACAAAGGCGCCGCTGATCTCATTCAGGCGGGCAGCGGCCAAGGTGTCGGCCTCGGCCTGGTTGAGGACCGACTGATCGAGGATGACCAGCTTGCCCGTGCCAAAGGCGCTCGCCCAGCTTGCCCCGTCTCTCGTTTCGCCTATATCGGGGTAAAGGCGGCCCTGTTGAGCCCGTCCCACGATGGGCGCCGCCCTTTCCACGTCCCACCCTTTGACCAAAACCTCGTCTACCTGTTCGGCCAGCGTCATGCGCGGGCGAAAAGAGAGCAGGTCTTGACCCCAAGTCAACGTCACCTCGGCTCCGCCGGAGGGCGGGCGCCGAAAATAGAGCGTCCCATCGGAGACGAAACATTCGTAGCCGATACGCCAGGCGCGTTGCATCAAAAAGGCCAGATCCGATTGATTGTGTTGAAAGATGTGTTCGTAGACGGTGTCGGTCGTGTCGATCTCGGCCTGTAACCCCGCGGCCTGAGCGATCTCTTGGGCCAGGTCGCTGTCTTTTTTGTTCAAGTGGGCGACGCTCTTACTTTCGCGATACAGGCGATGTGAGGGGTCATAGCCGCGCACGACCAACTCGGCGATCATTCCCTCGCCGAAATTGGGCTCTAAGGCGGTGACCTCGCCCTTGATAAGCGTCACCTCTTCGCCCGAGGTCGTCTCGGCTAGGATTTCGACTTCCTTGGTCAGATCGAACGGGCCACCGTCTAAAAGCTCCAGGCCGATGTCGTGCAGGCAAATGGCGAATACATCGGGCAGGTGAACATGCTGCTCGACGACGACGCGGAGCAGGCGGGCCATGACCGCGCGTTCTACCTCGGTTCCGTCCACCTTGATTACTATTTGGCTGGCCAGTGCAGATGGATTAGGCATCGTCAACCCTCTTATGTCAGCGGAATAGCCAGGCGCTGCCCTGCCCGCAGGCGGAGCGGGTCGGTGATCCCGTTATGCTCGGCGATCAAGCGCCATTTGCTCGCGTCGCCATAGACGCGGTGAGCGATGGTATCCAAGCGATCACCAGCCACCACCTGCCAGACGCGCTCGCCCTCACCCCCGCCGGATGTGGGATTCTGCCGCGGATAGTCGTTAAGGTCGCGATGTTGGGTAAAGGTGACATCCACCTTGGCCCGCACCGGCGTGCCATCCTGTTTGAACAGCGTGAAGCGCTGGGTCATTTCGGTGATTACAGCTACAAAGCGGAATACGCCCCATTCAAAAGCCACCTCGGGCGGCGGGATTTTTCGGTTTCTGCCCCCTTCCTGGCGCGTTCTGGTTTCCATCAGCCGCCAAAGCTCGTTTGTCGTGAGGGTGACATCCTCGCCTTGCTCGTAGGTATCGAAGGTCAAGCTGAGGCGCAGCGTCTGTGGGCCGGCCTTCTCAAATTCGAACGTGGGCACTTCGCCACGGTTGCTCGATTCCTCGCGATAGGTGTTGGCTTTGGTGACGGTGTACTCGTACGGGTTGAACATGCAGGCCACCGACACCCCGCCCGACTTTTCCTCGCCCGATTCGTCAACCTCATAGATCCTGGCCGCTTCCAGGTGGCCCCGTGTCGTGGGCATAGACCTACCTCTCTACCGACGAATGCTCGACGATCCGCTAAGCAAACCCATTAACGCATACGCTCCCGCTCGATAGCGAGGCGTCGTTTGATTTCCGCATAGACTCGCTGAGAAAGCTCCTCCATGTCGAGTTGCCCGCCCCGCCGCTCGACCGGGCTTCTGCCCTCTGCTGAGGGCGCCTGCTCGGCACGTGGTTCCTCCGTAGATACCTGCTCGGTGCCCTGGGGTACCGTCAGCCCGTTCTCCGGCGATCGCTGGACGATGACGTTGGGTTTATTCCAGCTCACCGTCGCCCGCTCGGCTTGATCGACCTTGGCCCTATGAAGCTCTGCTGTCGCCGGCCCTATCGACTCTGGCCGTGCCTGTGGCAGTTGCCCACTCGGCTTGGCAGGAGGTTGCACCTCCAGGCCGGCGGACGGAACTGGACGCATCTCTGAGGTCCCTGTTTCCATCCTATGCTCAACAGCCGGCCGGTGGATGTTTCCCCCAGTAGGGGTGATTTCCTTTTCGGCGCTTGTCGGGGCTAGGGTATCGATCGTGCGGGTTTCCTCTATCGATTCCCTCCTCGGCGGGGCCTCGCCCAACAAATGCCATAGATCGGCAGGCAGGGCGCCGATCTCGGTTTGTATCGTTTCTTGGCCTGGCGTTTCTGGCTCAGGCGCTTTTGTTACTTGCCCCCCGTGGGGGCTCAAAGGGCGCGGAGCAAGACCTTGCGCCAGCTCCGTTTCTGGTGGTATAGGCTGCTGTGCCAACCTTTTGCCGCCCTGCGTTGCCGGAGCAAGCGGGGCTTCGGAGCGAACCCTTGGCCGAGGGTTGCGCGGGGGGATCAGCTCGATGGACGATTGCGTCGGTTGGCCGGGGGCCAGCCGCGAGGAAAGGCGCATCAGCTCGACAGTTTCCTCCGCAGCGGGCGTCGCTTGCGCCGATTGCGCTACAAGCCGCGTCGGTGCGAACCGAGGGGGGACATCGCTCTCGGACACGTTGTAGGTTCGCCTTATCCGCTGGACGGGCCACGATTCTTGCAGCGGTAGATCGCGCAAGGGCACGCCGTCGAACGAAGGCGCATTGCCTTCTTTGGCATCCGGCCGGCCTGCCGGCGTTAAGGCCGCTGTGTCTCGTTGTGGCGCCGATTGAGGGGTGTCTGCATCTTCCCGTCGAGGCGGCGTCGTTGTGGTTGTAGGTTGCTCCTTTTCGGCAACGATTTTCTTTTCCCCCGCCGAAGCGGAGCCGACAAGCGTTGCCGCTGTTCGTGCGGCGGCCGTAGGCCCGCCCTGGGGTGCGCTCTGCGTCGCGACGGGCGGTTCTTGCGCAGACCCGCGCCGATCGGCATCGCCGGCGAGAGAAGGGGCGCTCGAAAGCGCGGTGGGCGCGGTTCGACGGTCGGGCCCATGTTCCTCCGCCGAAGGCCGGCCGAGATCATCCGCGTGCTGCACCAAGGAGAATGGCGGCGACTTGGCCTCGGATTGGATATGAAAGGGAGGCATCTGTGTCTGTGAAGGGGGGCTTGGCGACGCGAGCCGAACGGGCGGGGGCATATGCCGTTCCTGCTTTACGTCATCGGCCCGATCCTTCAGCGCTTGCCTTTCGAGACCGGATGTGCGCCTTTGCACGCTGGGGCCGTCCGCGGGCTGTGTCGATACTGTTGTCTCGACGTCCGGTGCTCCGGCATTCTCTGACCGGGCAGCGGCTGCGGCCTTTTCCTGGTGTCGCCGAAAAATGGTCTGCAGGCGACGCCATATCACCTTTTCATCCTCGTCTTCCCCTTGCGCGGAAGGGGAAGGTTCGGGCGGTTGAGCGATAACGCCCGACTCATGGCGGGGCAAGGGTTCGACGGGCTGCGTTGCCATATGACGCGGTGGGGCAGAAGCAGGTAGCTCGACGGTCACAGATGGATTAGGCATCGAGGGCACGATGGGCCGATCTATCCGCTGCGTCGCCGTCAGGGCGATTTGGCCCACGCTGGCCGGCGATGGAGGGGCCACATCGTTCAAGGCCAGAGGTGGAAATTCCCCCTGCCCAACCATCGAGGGCGAGCTCGCCGGATGAAAAAGCGTGGACAATTCGGCGTGCCGGCGCACGCGACGGATGATGGCCTCGTGCGCCGCCATGAACTGCTGCGGATGCTCACCGTTCACCACAAGAGCTTCCTCCCTATCGCCGAGCCCAAACTAACGCGGGCGATGTGCTATCATGGTCGTAAGAGCGTTCAGCGTCCGTCATGCTAAGTCACCAAAATCTCGCCGCAGGCCAGCTCAAACGTCTGGATGGCCACGGTGTTCTCCCCTGAGCGCAACTCCGGCCCCTGCCAACGCAGGGGGTAGGCGTTGCGAATGTGCAGCACCATCACCGGGATGTGCAACGAGTTGAGCAGGGTCACGGTGACCTCCATGCGCGGGCAACGCTCTCTCATCGCCCGTTGGTAAAAGGCCAGGAGCGATCTCCCTACCCCCACACCATTTTTAAGGGTGATCTTGGCGGCCCTGTTCTGTGCCGGCAGTTGGTGGACATAGGTGTTGAGCCCTCCCTCTTTGACCGTCTCGACCTCTAGGTCAAAGGCCGGAAGGATGCACTCGGTAAATGCGCCAATGGGCACCCCATCCACAGCGACGACAAAGCGATAGCCGGGGGTGATCATCGCTCCGAGTTGAGCCCCTGCCAGCATCAGTAACCTCCTCGATACGCGCCTGTCGCGTCTCTGCGGCCAACCCAACGGGCTCGCTCGCGTTCGATGTCGAGCTCCGCCCGTAGCCAGGCATAAACGCGGTCGGCGATCTCTTGAACCAGCGCATCATGGATAACGATGCCGTCGGGCATCGTCATGGCCTCAGAACCTCCTCCTGCGGCCGCAGCGCGCTGCTCGATACTTGTCCGATGGCCGTCCATATCTCATCCTTTCCTTGCCGTTCCGGGCGCCGAATCGATAGCATCAGTCACCGGCCAATGGCGCTACCTTCACCTGAAACTGGGCGTTGCATTGTGGGCAGACCGCGTTCAACACGATACTCTCCAGGCCGTTGAGCCTGAGGTAGAGATCCTCCAGGAAGGCCAGGTCGGCGGCAAAGAGCCCTTCGATCACCTGTGGCGTAATGGCCGGCAACGCACCCAGACGGACGACCACCCGGCTGAGCAACACCACCGGCAGATAGACAGTGTTGGCGCGCACGCGGGGGTCTTCTGCCGATTGGATCTCGTCACGAGCGGTGGCCAAGCGCATACGTCCGTCGCGATGCACAACACCCGCGGCATCGACGTAGCCTCGGGGCAGTTGAAAGTCAAACTCAGTTTGCATATCCCAGGCCCTCTCTCCGGAAAGCGAAGCGGTTGAGACCCCTGCCCAAGGACGTTATCCGCAAGAAAACGCCCTTGGGCGTTTGGGATCCTTTGCCCGCCGGTGTCCTGGCTACACCCGCCCATTTAGCTGACGCGAGTGATGTACTCGTGGCAGATGGTAAGCTCCTCGATCCCGATCTCGTTGCTGTCTGCCTTGGGCGAAGGACCACTCACCTTCAGCGGCCAGGCTCGCTCAAAGTTCCAGCGAGCTACCTCGTTGAGTTGCTGGTCGTACATGACGATGGAGCCGTCGCGGCGGGCGCCGGCCACATCGCCGTTCTCGACCTGTTTGCGCCAATCCCAGATATCCATGTTGCTGGTGATGCCCCGCTTCAGGACGATATTGTCCCACTTGAGGCGACCGGGAAGCTTGAGCACCACCTCTTGTCCGGCCTCGGTGACCACTTTGTGTTCGATCACTTCGTGCTCAGAACCAAGCCCGGAACATTCGGTAAAATAGCCGGTCACCACCCCCTGGATGTCCACGGCAAAGTGATAACCGACAAGGGGATCTTCACGGTCAGGCATGTTTAGCTCCTTTCTGATAGTCTAGTGGGTGAATCTAGGCCTCCGCCTCGGCATTTGCACCCGCCCACTGGGTGATACGAAAGATGACAAACTCGGCCGGTTTGACCGGCGCCAAGCCCACTTCGATGATGAGCTGGCCCAGATCGCGGATCTCGCGCGGGTTGAGCTCTTCATCACATTTGACATAAAAAGCCTGTTCTGGCGTGTCGCCAAAGAGGGCACCGGAGCGCCAGACCACGCGCAAGAAGGAGGTCACGTCGCGGCGGACGCGCGCCCAGAGTTTGCTGCTAAAGCCATAGAGCAGCTCCTTCAGCACGCGCGTGCGAGATTGGACTTTGAGCAGCGGCTCGATGGGTGAGCGGT